>CAZVDE010000008.1:0-52920 GCA_964626065.1 uncultured Clostridiaceae bacterium
GAATAGTTCTCTTTAGTGGATTTGTCAAGGGGTATTTCGGAGTGTTCCTTTCCTTTTATAGTGCAGCATGTTAAAATATGTAAAAGAATCGATGGATAAGGGGGGTGACCCAAATTATGTCTATCAGGCTGAAACTGACAACAACGATAATTATCTTAGGGGCCATGGTTGTAATAACATTAACATCATTTATGACTGTTCATAACCGGCGGGTGTTGATGGACTCCACCGTGCAGAACAACCAGGATATCGCCGCCGCTGTTTCCATCAGTCTTGATAATTATTTGGATGAGTTAGCCAGAACCACCGAAACGCTTGCAACATCGCATTTGATTGTGGAAAGCGTGATCGCAAGCAATAGGGAAAGTGGGCTTCTGGATCCGTTTGAACGGAAACAAAGAAGTAACGAATTGAACGAAAAATGGATGGGCATTACCGATAGCGATGACCCTTTCATTCAGGAATATCTATCGAATTCCGTAGCAAGGCACCTAAGGGAGCAGGAAAGAGTGATACCCGATTTATACGGGGAGATTTTCGTAACGAATAAATACGGTGAACTGATCGCCGCTACCGGGCGGCTTACGACCTTTTACCACGGGGACAAATATTGGTGGCTGAGTACTTTTAATGATGGAAAGGGCCGGGTGTTTTTTGATGATCGGGGCTATGATTTAAGCGTTGAGGATTTTGTCTTGGGCGTGACTGTGCCAATCTACCATAAAGGCGAATGCATCGGGGTTTTAAAGAGCAACATGAAAATATTCAGCCTGTTTAGCCGGGTTGTTCAAGATTATGCCGCCATGTACAGACCGGGCATAGTTAAAATTGCGAGAACGGATGGGCAGGTAGTATTAGAGCCCAATGAGCCTCCGTTGTCCACCGTTGTTTGCCAGGAGTTTCGACCCCAGCTCAGGGACGAAATACTATCAACCCACTACATAGACCATAGCGGGGAAGAGATCTTAGTTAGTGTCAGTCCCATTAAAAACACAACAGAATTAAGCAGATTTGGGTTTGGCGGTGAAGGCGGTTCTGAAGATCATATGCGCGGTAATACGGATGAAAAATGGGTAGTTCTGCTCAAACTTCCTAAGGAACATATCAAGAAAAAAATCGCCTCTCAGACCAGGCAATTTCTTTTGATAGGGTTTTTATCTATTTTTGCGATCTCCATGGCTGCTCTATTCTTGGTGAATAAGGCAACCGGGAACATCATCCGCCTCGTCCAGCTTACCGATGAAGTGGGACGGGGCAATCTTGATAGGCGGGTTAATATCAATACAAATGACGAGATTGGTATTTTAGCCAAATCCTTTAATGAAATGTTGACCAACCTAAAGCAGACAACCGCTTCAAAAGATGAGTTATTAAAAGAAATGCAGAAAAGGAGACGGGCGGAAAAAATACTGAAACACCTTTCCACCGTTGATGAATTGACACAGCTGTATAATAGGCGGGCTTTTAATGACAATATGCACCGGGCCATCACGCATGTCAGGCATTCAGATGATCCGCTAGCAATTACTCTGCTTGATATTGATGATTTTAAACGGATTAACGATTCATTCGGCCACGACGTGGGTGATGCGGTTCTGGTTGAGTTTGCCACAGTGCTGCGGGACAATGTACGTGAGGTGGATATTCTGTCTCGCTGGGGCGGCGAGGAATTTATAATTATTATGCCGGGTACGAACGCTCCCGAAGCGCGAAAAGTTGCGGAAAGATTACGGCAAGCCGTTGAAAATTTTGAGTTCACACAGGGTATTTCTATTACCGCCAGTTTCGGTGTTACGGAATTCAGAAATAGTGACACTTTCGATAGTTTGCTCAAAAGAGTGGATGATGCGCAATCCAAAGCTAAGGCCGATGGAAAGAACGTTGTTGCAGTGTTGTAGCTTGCACGCCATCCTCTTCCGCTTGGCTCTAATTCTTGGCGGGATCAAATAATTTTTCGGTCTGCTTTTTCCAATAATGTTTGAAGAACAAGCTACCTTGTATATTGCCGCGGTTATGTTCGTTTTCAGCGATAGTATTTTCCACAAGCTGTCTTTCTCGCCCCCAGGCCCCAGCCATTATTTCATTTAGGGCCTCCGTGGGGGGTTGTGCTGAGAAAGCGGCGGTGCGGGCCAGCATTTCTTGCTCCAGTTCTCTGCCTTTTTGCACGTATTGGTCCAAATTGGTTATTCGATTTTCCAATACCATGCGGTGCAGCCGTTCACGCTGCAGCCAGAAGTCCAGCGCTTCGCCTTTCTCATCTTCCGCAAAGAGAATATTATTTTTCGTCAGCCAATAGGGCTTAAAGATGGAGATGCACGGCGTGGAGCCTCCCGTGAGCCAGTAGGTGTGCAGATGTTCGCCAAGGGAAGCCCCATAACTGCCCGTACAGTGATCGCCGATCAAAGATCCCCCGTGCATGCAGACACTTTTTAAAGAAGCCTTGTTAAACGGCCGTTCGTGTGTGGGATGGTGGGAGCGCATAATGGCAAACATTGTTTCCAGAGTAATTTCGCCTTTTGTCTTTTCCAGCCGGTCCGTGCCGGCCTGCCAGCGCTCGCTAGAGCCGCTTGCCCAAGAATAAAGCTTGTCAGAATAGCAGCGGGCAAAATGGAAATCCTGTTCGGAACGGCACCACCTTTTGGAAATGGCGTAATCAACCAACTCGGGGTGGGCCAAATCGAAATCACGGCCGATGCTTAATCGGTTGGAGATGGCACGCACATCTTTGACTTTTTCAGCTGCCCAATAAGGGCCTGCCGTTTCTAGAACCCAGGCGGAGGTGGGGTCGGCAATTAAGAAAGAATTATGATAGAAAAAGTCCTTCTCATAACCGCAGTTGCCACCTTGGCCGTGTTTTTGCAGTAGATCTACGATTAAATGCAGGGCCTCAGTGCTTGTTTGACAGCGTTCCAGCGCTAAACGGACCAGATCCATGCCCAACAGGCCGGGCGGCCCCTGTTTGATTTTAGTAAAGACCGCTTCGTTGCCGATATTTAGGCCGAATTCGTTGCAGCCCATCTCCGCACCCCACATCCAGGACGGTTTAAGCAGCATCACATCATAAGTTTCCCGCGCCTGATCGATTGTTATATAAGTGCACTTGAGTTTACTGCCTTTTGGATATGTGCGGCGGGGTATGCGCACGCTCAACAAGGGTTCATTGGGCTGCCTGTCACTGTTCTTGGCGAAAATCACCGTTCCGTCCTTGGTGGAATTGCCTAGGGCTACCATGGTATCGCACATGGGTGCCACCTCCTTCGAAAAGCTCTACAACTTTATTTCTTCCTCGCACGGTGGTTTCCTCTTTTGATATTTGCCGGATAGAGAACCGGTAGAACTGACGCGGGAGGGAAAGGACCTTGGTGAACAGTATTACCATATGATTCTTGGGATTACTACCCGGATGCTATCCGCATTAGGCGAACGCGATGCCCGCGAACTTGTAAGAATTATGGGCAGGCTAGCGGCCCTTGCTTCAGGGGCCGCGGAGCAAAAATAACACGGCTGTCGCTGGCAGGCGCGAATGGTGTAAATTGCGAATTATTGAATCAGCAGCCGCGAAAGGGTATAATAAAACCATCAGGGGTTTAAAGGAGAAGATGTGATGGCCATTGTTCAATTGGAAGATGTGAAGAAGATCTATACGCTGGGAAAGACGGAGGTGCATGCGCTGCGGGGTGTAACCTTTGCCATTGAAAAAGGTGATTTCGCTGCTATTGCAGGCCCTTCGGGCTCGGGCAAGTCAACTATCCTCAACTTAATCGGCTGCATCGATCAGCCAACGGCGGGTATTGTTACTATCAACGGCAAGGCCAGCCACGGTTTGACAGATAAGGCACTCACCACCTTAAGGCATGAAACTCTCGGTTTTATATTCCAGTCCTTCAATCTCATTCCCGTACTTAACGTTTACGAAAATATTGAGTTTCCCTTACTATTGGGGAAAAACAAAATGGATAAAAAAGAGACCCGGGAATGGATAGAATATTTAGTTGAAGCAGTGGGCCTAGACGATCACATGGAGCACAAGTCCAATGAACTCTCGGGGGGCCAAAGGCAGAGGGTCGCCATCGCCCGGGCCTTGGTGACTAAACCGGAGATTGTCCTGGCGGATGAGCCCACCGCTAATCTGGATTCTAAGACAGGCCAAAGCATCTTGGGGCTTATGAAAAAAATGAACGCCGATTTGAACACCACCTTTATTTTTTCCACCCATGATACCACCATTATTGATATTGCGGACCATATCGTTCGCCTTTTGGATGGCATGATCGTTGAAAACAGTAGGCACGATGTGAAAGTGGGTGGCCGGTGATGAGGCTGCGCATTCTTTTGACTATTGCCTGGCGCAATATCCGGCAGCACAAAGTAAAAACCGCAATTATCGGTTTGATTATGGTTATTGGCATTATGGTGCTGGTCGTGGGAAATTCACTGATGGATACCGCCACAGCCGGAATAGAAAGATATTATACGAAAAATTATACCGGTCATTTGATTATTACCGGGCGGACCAGGGGCAATCTCACTTTGTTCGGTTTTCAAGATATGACCGCAATGGAACAGATGGTGCCTCGTATTCCGCAATATGGGGAGGTCGCGGAGTTTGCCCGCTCTCTTCCCTATGTGGAGGCGATCAACCCGCAGGTCTCAGCTATGGCCATGGTATCCAAGGATGATGAGACGCTGACCGCGACCCAGCTTTTCGGCATTGTTCCGGACCAATACCGGAAGATGTTTCCGGATAACGTGGAACTCTTGGAGGGCAGTTTTTGGGAGACAGGCGGGCAGGGGCTGCTTTTAAATCAGCCTTTGGCTGAACATCTGGAAAGGCGCAGGGGCCTGAAAGTTCGGCCCGGCGATAAACTGCTGTTCACGTCGGCGGGTACGCTGACCGGCATGAAAATAAGGGAAGTGGAAGTTGCCGGCATCTTTCGTTTCAAACAGTCCAACCTACAGCTGGATATGGTGTCCCTTGTGGATATTTCCAATGCCAGGGCGCTGGCGGGCATGGTTGTGGGTGATGTGGGCGCGGCCGATTTGAGTGACGATGAGCGGCTTTTTTTGGGAGACATCGATGAAGAGAATATTTTTGATTCGTTGTTTGCCGATTTAGAAACGGAGCAGGCAGAAGTGGATGATGATTATTGGTTCTCGCTCTTAGGGGAGACGGAAACAAGAGATTTATCCAATGTGGAAGATACGGGAGCGTACCAACACCTCCTGATTCGCCTCAGTGATGAAAGATATTTAAAGCGGGCCGAGCAAGACTTTACCCGCTTCTTCGCCGAAAACAACATTGCGGCCCAGGTGCGCGGCTGGAGGCAGGGGGCCGGGGCGCTGGCCGAAATGTCTTACGGCATAAAAAACATCTTTAACGGGGTTGTGCTGGTCATTGCGGTGGTGGCCACGATCATCATCATGAATACGCTGGTGATTGCGATTACAGAACGCATGGCTGAAATAGGCACGATGCGTGCCATCGGGGCGCAAAAAGGCTTTGTGCGGCGCATGGTACTCATAGAGACACTCCTTCTTTCGGGTATTTCCGGGGTGGTGGGAATCGCCCTGGGTGGGCTGGTGCTTCTGACGTTGAATATAGTTGGTTTGGAGGCGAGTAATGCCTTTTATGAGATCATTTTTGGCGGGCCGGTGCTCAGGCCCGAACTATCTGTTTCGGCGGTTGTCATGTCGCTGGTTGTGGTCGTGATTGTAGGCGTTATTTCCAGCACCTATCCCACTTCAATTGTTATGAGAACTTCGCCTCTAAAAGCGATGGAAAGCAGGGGTGATTGATAATGCTGATGACCATGAGGGTTGCTTTTCGCAATATTTCCCGGCAAAAAAAGCGCAGTTTTTTATTAGCCGGTGCAATTGCCTTCGGAATGCTGGTGATTACCATGCTTAACGCCCTAACCGGAGGCGTTGTTGGTAATCTGAGGGTGAATTTCTCCCATGCCCTGGGGGGCCATGTTTTTATTGTGGGACAGGAGTTTACCAGTAGCGGGCAGATAATCCACAAAATACGGCCGGATCAGAGATTGGACCGGCTGCTGTCGGAACATGCCTCCAACATTGAGGCGATGACCAAACGCAGCCAAGCCATGCCAAGCCTGATTTTTGGTTCTAAACAGACGATGCACTTGCTCTACGGAGTGGATTTCAGGGAAGAAGATCGGCTTTTGGATAGCCTGGTTGTTACGGACGGTTCGCTTGATGATATCTTTAAACATGATTCAGCACTCATTCTACCTAAACCGGTGGGTGAACGTTTGGGCGTGCAGCCGGGTGAAACAATCCTGGTTAAGCTAGAAACGCTCACAGGACAGCAAAACGTGGGTGAGTTCCGCGTGGAGGCCTTTATCGAGGATCAAGAGCAGTTCGGCCTCTCCGCCGCCTATGCCAACAGGGCCTACCTCAATGGGCTTTTGAGCCTCGGGGCTGATGAATACCAAATGCTGAACATGTTTGTGGAAGATCTCTCGCAATTGGAAGATTTGGCCCGGGATTTTCGCCACGGTTTAAAAACGCCTGAGGAACTTGCAGAGGCGGAGTTCGAAGAGGTTCAGGAAGAGGACGGAGTCTTAACTGTTACAGTTGCCGGTGTGCCCATGACCCCGACTGCCGAACCCGAGGAAATCCGACCCTGGAAGGGTACGCGCTATCAGGTGATGCACATCAATCAGATCATGGAACCGGTAGAGCAGATGGTGGGAGTATTGAACAAGGTGGGCCTGATTATTTTTCTGATTTTACTGCTGGTGACGATGGTGGGGATTACCAATACGTTCCGCATGATCATGATCGAGCGCACGCGAGAAATCGGCACAATGCGGGCGTTCGGTATGCAGAGGGGGCAGGTGCGCAACATTTTTCTTTGGGAGGCTATTTTCTTGGGCCTGCTGGGAAGTGTTGGGGGGATCATGCTTAGCGGACTTTTGGCGCTGATTTTGGGCAATATTACTTTTAGAGTCGATCCCAGCCTGCAATTTTTCTTGAATCAGGGGCAGATTACATTTTCTTTTGCCGCATCCGGCGTTGTGATTAACCTGGTGCTCGTTGTCCTCACAAGCCTATTGGCGGCCTATTGGCCTGCCAGGGCGGCCGCTAAACTGTCACCGCTGGAAGCGCTTGGTTCGCATACTTAAGGAGGTTTATCATGAAAAGATTATATACTGCTGTTTGCGCAGGGTTGATTATCCTGCTTGCGGGGGCATTTTGTTTGGCGCAGGATTTTAGCGAGATTGAAGCAATCTTGGCCCGTGTCGATGCCCAAACCAGTTTTGACACGGATTTCTCCGCTGTTATGACCATGATTGTGGAAGATCCGGAGCAGGGTATTGCGAAAATGGTGGTGCGCCAGTTTCGCAGGGATGCGGGCGATCATTTTCTGCTCTTGATTCAGGAGCCCGTTACCGAAAAAGGGCAGGGTTATCTTTTGGAGGGGGATAATCTTTGGTTTTACGATCCCTCCAGCCGTAAATTTGCCCATACTTCCTTGAAGGAAAGTTTTCAGGAGTCGGATGCCCGTAACGCGGATTTCAACCAGTGGAGCTATTCCAGTTCGTATGCGGTGCAGGGGTATGAATCGGGCACATTGGGCGCTCACGCAGTCTACATTGTGGATCTGGCCGCGGTGGATGATACGGTGCCCTTCCCCTACGTTAAACTTTGGGTGACCCAGGTGGGGGATTTGGTTTTGAAAGTTGAAGAATACAGTCTGAACCGCAGGCTAATGCGCTCCAGCCTATTCCCTAAATATACGAAAGTGGGGAAGGCGGTAATACCGGTGCAGCTGATCTTCATCGATGAACTTGTGGAGGGGAAAAAGACCCAGGTGGGCCTGACTGAAATCTCCACCAATGATATCCCCGATTACGTTTTTACCAAGGCCTATATCGAACGGGTTAACCGCTAGGAGGGCAATTATGCGCAGAATATTTTGTTTGGCTATTACCATTTTTCTTATTTGCGGCGGCCTTTCCGCGGCGGCCGTGGATTTTGATTTTGACGATCTTTTCCAAGATGACCTCGTAACGGATGTAGAACCGACCGGGGGTACGGCGAGGCCGGAAGAAGCTTTATTGACGCAGGACGGCTGGGAGTTGGGCGGCCATTATAATCTCAGCCTCAACGCCTCCCGCACGCAGATGGAAGGCTTTGATCCGGAGGATATGTTTCGGATCGCTTTAGGCAGCGATGTTTATCTTGATGCCCGACCGGACCCCGACTTTAGGGTGTTCGCCAAGATTAATCTGGCTGCCAATGCTAAAGCGGACGATGCCTCTTTGCGGCTCAAACTGCGGGAGTTGTTTTCCGATTTCAACTATGAGAATAGGGTATTCTTCCGGGCGGGGAAACAAAACGCGCGGTGGGGAGTGGGCTATTTTTTCAGTCCCGCCGATGTGATCAGCGCGGGGCGCATTGATCCGCAAGACCCCGATAAGGAATTGGAAGGGCCCATTGCCCTGAAAGTTCATTACCCTGTCAAAAGCAATAATTACTACACCTATCTTTTATTTGATCAGGCCTCCGCGTTGGACCGGATCGCCCTGGCACCGAAAGCGGAATTTGTCTTAGGCCGTTCCGAAGTGGGTCTGGGGGCTTTTTATCAAAAGGACAGGGTCCCAAGGGTGATGGCAACCGTTTCGTCATCGCTGGGCGATGTGGGGTTGTTTGCGGAAGCGGTGGTAAGTAAAGGTTCAGATAAAGGCTTTGTGGGAGAGCTGGGCCTGATTGATTATCCCCTTCACCGACGGGAACAGTTGTTTTTACATGCTACTGCGGGGGCCCACTATATGTTTAATGATCCGGAAGGCCACTTTAATCTGACCGGGGCGGTACAGTATTATTTCAACGGGGAAGGTTACAAGGACCAGGCCCTGATCACAGATTTCCGCGCAGCCTATTCAGTGCTGCTTATATCCAAACCCGATTTGGTCAAGCACGTGGCCAAAAACGATCTATCTTCAACGGGCCGGCATTATTTGGCTGTGCTGGGCAATTGGGGCAAAATGTTTAACTCCAAATTCTCCCTTTCGGGGGCATGGACTGCCAATCTTTCCGATCGTTCCGGCATCGTTAGTTCAACCCTCTCGCTGCCTTCTCTCAGCCGCATTTCGCCCAGTGTAGGTGTTAGTTTCAATTACGGCGATGCATTTACCGAATTCGGCCTAGCCGGCAAACGGGTGACAACCGTTTTTGCCTCGGTCACATTGGGCAGCGGTTCTTTTTAAAAAACAAACAAAATACGCCCATCCTGCGGTGGAAGGGCGTATTTTTGTTTTAGGCGCCGTGCAGCGAAATGGTGATTTCAAAGGTACCCACATCGGTCTGCAGGGGTAGTACCACCGCTTTGTCGGTGGCCATGGCCAGGGTGCCGCTTTCGCCCACCAACACTTGAGGAGGGGCAATATTACAGGTTAAGTTGTCTTGGGAAAAATATGTGGCCGCATTGCCGCTGATAATATTGGCCACTTCCGCCAGGGCGGAGGTTACGAAAGCATCAAGTTTTTGTACCTCCATGCCTGACATAATATGTACCATTGCTAAAGCCATGTTTTTTGGAAAACTATACAGCAAAGATCCTTTGAGATCCCCGGTAACGCCGATTACCACATTTACCTCATGGACGGGCGCCAACTCTTCCACTGCCCGCAGGGCTTGGCGGGTTGTTTCTAGCCGCAGCATAACTTGAAATACATCGCGGGTTGCCCGGTAAAACGGATTGATATGTTCTGCCCTCATTGCTGCCGGCCCCCTTGACTGCGGAGAAATTCCCCTATTTTTTGGTCTTCTCGGCCCACATGCATAATCAGCCAGGTCATGACCCTTGCGGCCAGTTCCTGCATACTTTCCTCATCGAAGCCCTCATCTTCCATGCGCCGGGCGAAGCGGTTGATCTCCTCCCTGAAGTCGGCGTGGATCCGGGCATGTTTCTCCAGGCCGGGGTAGCCGATCTCTTTTTGTAGGTTCTCCTCATCGTTGAAGTGGATGATGACGTAACTCTGCATGAATTGCAAGGTGGACTGCACTTCTTCTAAACGGTCTTCCCACAGCCCCTGTGCTTGAACAACTCTGATGAAATTAGAAACCCTTTTAAACAACTCCCGATGCTGGGTGTCTATTAGTTCCGAGCCGATTCGATAATGTTCTTTCCACATCA
The DNA here is from genome assembly GCA_964626065.1 of uncultured Clostridiaceae bacterium. Lineage (GTDB taxonomy): Bacteria > Bacillota > Limnochordia > Darwinibacteriales > Darwinibacteriaceae > UBA3910. The sequence continues at coordinate 10,166 of CAZVDE010000008.1, forward strand.
CTTGGCGAACACCCCTTTCTGAGAAGCGAATTCTCCGCAACGGTGTAATTCCCTGCCAATAAATGTGGTATAATGAGATAACTTGATAATAATGGAGGCAGAAAAGTGCAAACAGAACAAAACCCCGTTGTAACCATCGAAATGGCGGGGAATAAGACGATGAAAGTAGAGTTATACCCTGCGATCGCCCCTAATACGGTGTACAATTTCATCTCCCTTGTGCGGCGGGGGTTTTACGATGGCCTTCTTTTCCACAGGGTCATTCCCGGGTTTATGATTCAGGGCGGGGATCCGGAGGGGACAGGGGGAGGCGGGCCCGGTTATTCCATTAGGGGGGAGTTTGCCCAAAATGGATTTATCAATAACCTGAAACACGAACGGGGTGTAATTTCCATGGCGCGCACGGGCGCACCTAATTCGGCGGGTTCCCAGTTTTTTATCATGGTTGAGGCGGCCCCCCATTTGGACGGCGCTTATGCGGCTTTCGGCAGGGTGGCGCAAGGACTGCAGGCAGCTGATGAAATAGCTGCGGCCGATCGAGATCATGCTGATAGGCCTGTGCAGGAACAAAGAATCGTTAAAATGACGGTGAACACGTTCGGGGTGGAGTACCCCGAACCGGAGAAAAACCAAAACAGGCGGTGAGCAGTGTGGAATTAACAACGCCGGCTCTGCTGTTTCCGGCCATCTCCCTTTTAATGCTGGCTTATACCAACCGTTTTGTTGTCCTTGCGGGCTTGGTGCGGGAGCTTTATCATGAGTATAAGCAGGATGATAATCAAATTCTTGCTAGACAAATCGTCAATCTGCAAACTAGGATTCAGGTAATCAAACATATGCAGATCTTTGGAGCTTTAAGTTTTTTCTTTTGCGTTGTTTGTATGTTTTTGCTCTTCGCCGGCAGCGCGGTGCTGGCGAATATAACTTTCTGCCTAAGTTTGATCTTGCTCTTGGTTTCGTTAGCCCTTCTAGTGAGGGAGCTGCAGCTTTCCATAGATGCCCTAGATGCCCATTTGAGTGAATTCCCCGGCGAGCGGTAGTTTTCTGTAACAGATCTACCTACAGGCGCCGCAAAACGGTGATGGGACGCAGGATTTCCCTTTGCCCCTGTTCGTCTAGGGGTTGGTGCCAGTTCCAGTCGTTCCACCAGCCTATAAATTCGAATTTGTGCAGTTTTGTGGCGGCCAGGATGAATTCTTGGGGGAAGATGGCGCGGCGCAGCCCGCGATGGACTAAACGGCGCCGCTGTAGGCCGTCTTTGATGGTAAAGGTGATCTCTTCAGTATAGAGTTGTTCGGCCGCATTGTGCAGCCTTGTGATGTAGTGCGTGGCAACGGTGGTCCCGCCGCGGCGCATCACCCAGCGATCTTGGGTGTAATCGAGGGGCGAAAAATCCACGCACCAGTCCAGAAAGTAAAGGCCGCCCCGTTTTAATGCCCGTTCCACACAATGAAAATGGCTGAGCAGCTCAGTTGTGCTGTTAACGTATAAAGAACCAAGCATAATATAGATGAAGTCCGCTCTCTGTTCCAGTTCAAAATCGATAAAGTCGGCCAGATGAAAACTTGGGTTGAAGCCTGCAGTCGCGGCCTTTTCGCGGGCAAAGTCCAGCATGGTACTGCTGATATCCAGGCCCTCATACTCATAGCCCCGGGAAATCAGCTCGAGCATGTGGGGGCTGTTGCCGCAGGCGAGTTCTAACACACTTTGTACAGGGATCAGAGAGTATTTGGCCATTGCTTCTTCCATCACATCCGCTTCGGCGGGGATGTTCCGATACGAATAAGCAATCTCATAATACTCAGGATAAGAATAGATACTGTCCAAATCATCACCTTTTCTGAAAGGAGAATTAATATGAAACGGGAACTTGCAACATTCGGCGGCGGCTGTTTTTGGTGCCTCGAGGCGATCTTCGGCGCCTTAAACGGGGTGGGCCGTGTTACGCCGGGCTACAGCGGCGGGCATGTGCCCAACCCCACGTATCAAGAGGTCTGCCGGGATCAGACGGGCCATGCTGAGGTGGTGCAGATCAGTTATGACCCCGAGTTGATTAGTTACACTGAACTGCTGGAGATTTTTTTCAGCACTCACGATCCCACCACTTTAAATCGCCAGGGGAATGACGTTGGCACTCAATATCGTTCAGTCGTTTTTTATCATAACCCGGAACAGAAAAAGGCAGCGGAAGAAGTAAAGGTCACGATGGCCTCATTATGGCCCGACCCCATTGTGACCGAGATAACCGCCCTGGACGAATTCTATCCGGCAGAAGAAGTCCACCACAACTATTTTGCCCGCAACCCTGAACAGGGTTACTGCCGGATGGTAATTGCGCCCAAGGTGGCTAAATTCCGTGCCAAGTTCACCGCTAGGCTAAGGCAGCACTGATTTTACCGGCAGATTGAGCGTTGCGAAATAGTCTTCCGGCGTTTCAGCGCGCCTAATCAGCTCGGTGCTGCCGTCTTCGCGCAGGAGGATCTCCGCTGAACGGAGCTTGCCATTATAATTATAGCCCATGGAGAAACCGTGTGCGCCCGTATCGTGAATTACGATTAGGTCGCCCATTTCAATTTGGGGCAGGCAGCGATCAACCGCAAATTTATCGTTGTTTTCACATAAGCCGCCAACTACATCGTACTTGTGTTCACAGGCGTACCCTTCCTTACCCACTACAGTAAGATGGTGATAGGCTCCGTACATGGCGGGCCGCATCAGGTTAGCGGCGCAGGCATCCAGGCCGATATAGTGTTTGTGGATTTCTTTCTCCCGAATGGCAGTGGCCACTAAATGGCCGTAGGGGCCGAGCATGTAGCGCCCGAGTTCCGCCAGGATCGCAACATCCCCCAAGCCCGCGGGGACAAGAATATCTGTGAACGCTTTCTGCACTCCGGCACCTACAGCCATAATATCCACTTCTCGCTGTTCGGGCCGGTAGGGGATGCCGATTCCGCCCGAAAGATTGACAAAGGTAAAGCGGGCACCCGTTTCTTCTGTCAGCTCTCGCACTAAATCAAAGAGCAGCTCAGCCAGGATGGGGTAGTACTGCTCAGTTGTGGTGTTGCTCGTTAGAAACGCATGCAAACCGAACTCCTCTACCCCCAGCTTTAGAAGCCGTCGAACGGCGCTTGTAAGCTGAGGCCGCGTTAATCCGTACTTCGCCTCCGCCGGGCTATCCATGATTTCATTGCTGATTTGGAAACTGCCTCCGGGATTATAACGCAAGCAAGCCTTTTTCGGTACAGCCGGAAGGCGAGGGAAGTATTCCAAGTCGGTAATATCGTCAAGGTTAATTATCGCGCCCAGATCAAAGGCCAGCTTAAAATCTGCAAAGGGCGTCATATTAGCTGAGAACATGATCTCTTCATCCTGAAAACCCACCGCATCTGCCAGCATAAGCTCTGTTAAGGTGGCACAATCGGCACCGCAGCCTTCTTCTCGCAGGATCTGCAGTATGGCGGGGTTAGGGGTCGCTTTTACCGCGAAGTATTCTTTAAAACCGGGGTTCCAGGCAAAGGCTTGGTGCAGCCGGCGGGCGTTGGCGCGAATGCCTTTTTCGTCATAAAGATGAAAGGGAGTGGGGTATTCTGCGGCTATTTGGCGCAATTTTTCTGCGGAAATGAACGGTTTTTTCATGAAGACCTCCGAATGTTAGATAGTATAGTGTTAAAAAGTAAGCCCAACCCCAAAAGGGTCGGGCCTTTTGTTTTGTCTGCCCGCGGCCTACAGGCTGATGGCCAATTCTAGGGCAACCTCCATCATCTTGGTCAAGCCCACCTGCCGATCTTGGGCCGGAAGCTCCCGGCCGCTGTGCATTTCATCGGAAATGGTCAGGATACACAGCGCATTTTTACCTGCTTTGGCCGCATTCATGTACAGCGCCGCCGCTTCCATTTCTACCGCCAAAACACCCATGTCGCCCCAGGCGGTGGGCGGGCCCAGCTCGTTGTAGAACAGATCCGCCGAAAGGACGTTGCCCACAAAATACTTTTCGCCTCTGGCCTCGGCTATCTCCACTGCCTTTGCTAAAAGATGCCAGCTGGCGATGGGGGCATAAAGGCCCGGCAGTCTGTATTGATGAGCGTAGTTCGAGTCGGTGCAGGCACCCATGCTGAAGATCAGATCCATGATTTTCACATCTTTACGGATTGCCCCGGCGGAGCCGATTCGAATGATGTTGTCCACATCATACATATTATACAGCTCGTAAGTATAAATTCCAATGGAAGGCATACCCATTCCGTGGCCCTGCACCGAGACGGGTTTGCCCTTGTATGTTCCGGTATAGCCGTACATGCCCCGCACTTCGTTGTAGCAGGTGACATCCTCCAAATAGGTCTCGGCGACGAACTTTGCCCTGAGGGGATCACCCGGCATCAAGACCGTTTTCGCGATGTCGCCCGGTTGGGCGGCATTATGGGGTGTTGTCATTGAGGCGCCTCCTTCTTCGCTTGATGTTTAATAATCTATTTTGACAGTCTGCGCCCGTTCCCTCTTTTTCCGACAGTCAATTGCCCACATTTAGCATATTATGAACAAATACAGGAAGGAGATTGACTATGGATTATCAAACTCCCGTCCTTCCATCTGTGGAAGGTGGTTTTTTGGTTCCCGCTGAATGCGCCCATTTCGATGCAGCCGATTGGCGGCTGCTGGCGCAGCTGGTTTATGCCGAGGCCAGGGGGGAGCCCTTTTGGGGCCAAGTGGCGGTAGCGGCCGTAGTGCTGAACAGATTGGCCCATCCGGATTTTCCCGCTACGATCCGGGAAATCATTTTTCAGCCGAGCCAATTTCAGGTTGTGGCAAACAAGACAATTCATAACACGCCGGACAACTTAGCCTACCTGGCGGTACGGGAGGCTTTAGAAGGGGTTGACCCCACTGAAGGCGCTCTGTTTTTTTGGAACCCCGCTAAGGTACCTCCCACTAGTTGGGTCTGGAGCAGAACGATCAAACAGCGCATCGCCAATCATGTTTTTGCTTAAGAAAGAGCCCCGGACCAGTCGATCCGGGGCTCTTTGTTGTTGCACTGATTCTCTACTTGTCGTCGCCGGCCATTCCTTTATAGGTCTGGTAGCGGCGGCGGACATCCGCTTCTGCTTGACTGTAAAGATCTTCCGCCTGATCCGGGAACTGCCTGGCCAGACGGGCATAGCGCCCCTGATTGGTGAGGTGGGCCCGGAATTTCTCGTAGTCCGGTTCCTTAGAATCAAGGCTAAAGGGATTCTTACCTTCCGCCTCAAGCCTGGGATCAAACCGATACAGGTTCCAGTAGCCGCACTCCACAGCTTTTTTGCTTTCTTCAACGCTCATGCTCATATCAATGCCGTGCTCAATGCAGGGTGAATAGGCAATTATCAAAGAGGGCCCATCGTAGCTTTCCGCTTCGCGCATTGCCCTAAGCAGTTGATTGTAGCTGGCGCCCATACTTACGGAAGCAACGTAAACATAGCCGTAGGACATGGCCATTAGGCCTAGGTCTTTTTTCTTGGTCCGCTTACCGGCCGAGGCAAACTTAGCAACCGCACCGGTGGGAGTGGCCTTGGAGGCCTGGCCGCCCGTGTTGGAGTAGACTTCCGTATCCAGTACGAGTACATTCACGTCGGCACCTGAGGCCAGCACATGGTCTAGGCCGCCATAGCCGATGTCATAGGCCCAACCGTCACCGCCTATAATCCAGATCGACTTTTTGACTAGAATATCTGCGTTTTGCTCGATTGTCCGCAGTATATTCTTGACATTATCCGCTGAATTTTCGATTGCAGTCGGCAGTAGTGTTCTGATTTTTTCTGCCGCTTCCTTGCTGCCGTCCACAGTATCTTTGTTTTCTATCCACAGTTCAAATCCTGCTTTCAGTTCAGCGGGAACCTGCTCAGAGATGGATGACATAAGGTCAGCAAGTTGAGACCGGCGGGCTTGCTGGGCCAAATTCATCCCGAAGCCGAATTCTGCGTTGTCCTCAAAAAGGGAGTTAGCCCAGCTCGGGCCGTGGCCGAATTCGTTATACGTATAGGGGCAAGTTGGCGCGCTGCCGCCGTAAATGGAGGAGCATCCGGTCGCGTTGGCAACCATCATGCGGTCTCCAAAGAGCTGAGTGGCCAGTTTGATATAAGCTGTTTCACCGCAGCCCGCACAGGCACCCGAGAACTCGAAAAGGGGCTGTTTGAACTGGCTGTTTTTGACGTTGGTCGGAGCAATATCCGCTGCCCTATTAGGCAGGTCGATGGCAAAGTCCCAATTAGCACCCTGCACTTCCGCGTGTTCCGCCAAAGGCTCCATGACAAGTGCCTTTTCTTTCGAAGGGCAGACCTGGGCGCAGACACCGCAGCCGGTGCAATCCAAAGCAGAAACCTGAATGCGGTACTGCAGTCCGTCCATGCCTCTGCCGATAGCTTTTAGGGTTGTGTACTCTTCCGGCGCGTCCTGCAGGTCTTCCTCTACAGCTAAAAAGGGCCTGATGGCTGCATGGGGGCAGACGAAGGAGCACTGGTTGCACTGGATGCAATTATCCGGGATCCACTTGGGGATATTAATGGCGATGCCCCGTTTTTCGTACTTAGTTGTACCGGTGGGCATAATGCCGTCCGGAGCAAATGAACTAACAGGGAGCAGGTCGCCCTTTTGTGCTTGCATAGGCCGGACTACATCCTGTACGAAGGCAGGTACTGCCTCAGCAGCAGCAGCGGCCTCGGATGCGTTGGCCCAGCTTTCGGGATAATCTATTTCCACAAGATGGGTTGAAGCGCTATCTACCGCCGCGTAGTTCATGTTGACAATTTTCTCGCCACGGTGGCCGTAGGAGGTAAAGATCGCCTCTTTAATATATTTGACCGCATCCGCCGGCGGAATAACGTTGGCAATGCGGAAAAAGGCAGACTGCAGCACAGTGTTGATTCTGCCGCCCAAGCCAATTTCCCCGGCAATTTTCACAGCATCTATATTGTAAAAACGCAGTTTTTTCTGAGCAATAGTCTTTTTCAGCGATGCGGGCAGCTCCGTCTCCATTTCCTCCACTGTCCATGGGGAGTTAAGCAGGAATACGCCACCCTCCTGAATGCCTTCCAGCATATCGTAGCGTGTTACATAGGATGGGTTATGGCAGGCCACTAAATCGGGCTGACCCACCAAGTAAGGCGCTTTAATGGGCGTGTCTCCGAAACGGAGGTGAGAGATGGTGATTCCTCCGGATTTTTTGGAGTCGTAGACAAAGAAGCCCTGTGCATACATATCTGTGTGGTCGCCAATAATCTTAATACTGTTCTGATTGGCACCCACTGTACCGTCCGAGCCCAGACCGTAAAACTTTGCACCGAAAAGATCCTCCGGGGCGATGTCCAGATGGGCGTCTACTTCAAGTGAGGTATGGGTCACATCATCAACGATACCTACCGTGAATTGGTGTTTGGGAGTTGTGCCGGTTAGGTTATCCACAACTGCCTTGGCCATGCTCGGTGTGAATTCTTTGGAACTTAAACCATAGCGTCCGCCAACGACGTGAATGTCACCGCGGCCCGCTTCGGCTAATGCGCCCTGCACATCAAGATACAAAGGTTCGCCTAAGGCACCGGGTTCTTTGGTGCGGTCTAAAACGGCGATCCGTTTTACAGTCGCGGGAATTGCGTCCACAAAATGTTTAACTGAGAAAGGACGGTAAAGGCGTACTTTGATTAAGCCAAGTTTGGCGCCGTGCCGGTTAAGGTATTTCACCGTTTCTTCCAAAGTGTCTGTGGCGGAGCCCATGGCCACGATGACGTGTTCTGCATCAGGCGCACCGAGATAATCAAAGGGTTTATAATGACGCCCGGTCAAAGCGCCAACCTGATCCATGGCCTCAATTACAATTTCGGGCATGGCTAAATAAAACGGGTTGGCCGCTTCGCGGTTTTGGAAGTAAATGTCGGGATTTTGGGCTGTGCCTCGCAGTTCCGGACGCTCCGGGTTGAGGCTGCGGGCCCGGAAGGCGGCAATGGCGTCCCAGTCGACTAGGCTTGCCATTTCATCGTAGTCGATGACCTCAATTTTCTGGATTTCGTGGGACGTTCTAAAACCATCAAAAAAGTGAACAAAGGGCACTCTGCCTTTTAAGGTTGCCAGATGGGCCACTAAAGCCAGATCCATAGTTTCCTGCACCGAGCCTGAGGCCAGCATGGCGAAACCGGTTTGGCGAGCGGCCATTACATCGGAATGATCGCCAAAAATAGAAAGGGCGTGTGCCGCGATAGAACGGGCCGAAACGTGGAAGACGGTGGGTAAAAGCTCGCCTGAGATCTTGTACATGTTCGGAATCATCAAAAGTAGGCCCTGTGAAGCGGTGAAAGTGGAGGTGAATGCCCCGCTCACAAGAGAGCCGTGGACTGCTCCGGCGGCGCCCGCTTCGGACTGCAGTTCTGAGACTAGAACGGGCTGCCCGAAAATGTTCTTCTGCCCCTGGGCTGCCCACTCATCGCAGTATTCACCCATCACGGACGACGGAGTAATTGGATAAATCGCTGCTACGTCACTGAAGGCATAGGCCACGTGCGCGGCAGCGAAGTTTCCATTGACTGTCATTTTGCGCATAAGTAAACTGTTCCCCCTTGGTTTATAAATATTGAAAATCGGCCTGCGAAATAAAGACTTACCCCCGGAGCGCTCTTCGGGCCACATCTTTTACGGCGCGTCTGTGACAGCACTCACAAGGTCAGGCATGTTTTCTTGGGAATCACTTCTCTATTAGTAAATTGATTCCTTCCCAATTATATACCTTTATTCCGTTTAAGGTCAAATAAAACGGGCCTTACGGGGGAACGGTTTACGCTAGATTTACTCCAAGTAAAAGGCTGCGGTTTTCGTTAATAAAAAGCAAAGAATAACACCAAGGATGGTGGGCAGTAGGGCCGCGTAAAGGGTCCATCTCCAGCTGTTCGTTTCTCGTTTTATAGTGTATAGTGTTGTGGCGCAGGGCCAGTGAAAGAGCGAAAAGACAATGAAGTTCAGTGCCGTAAGCCAACTCCAGCCCTTGAGGAGGAGCAATTCTCGGATAGCGGCAGTGCCTTCAAACTGCACCAATGATCCTTCAGATAGGTAACCCATGAGCATGATCGGTATTACGATTTCGTTGGCGGGCAATCCCAGGATAAAAGCAAGCACGATCACCCCATCCAGTCCGATTGCTTTGGCCAACGGCTCAAACCAGCCGGCGCAGTGGGCGAACAATGTGGCGCCGTGAACTGTTACGTTAGCAAGCACCCAGGTGATTAGGCCCGCGGGTGCCGCCACAATCATCGCCCTGAGCAGCACCGGGAAAGTGCGGTCCAGGAAGGAACGGACTATAACGGTGCCCGCCCGTGGCCGGCGGTAGGGGGGAAGCTCCAGGCAGAAAAACGAGGCCTCACCCTTAAGCAGTGTGGCGCTCAAAAGGCGCGCAGCGAAGAAGGTAGCCAGCAGGGCCAAGAATAAGGCTGCGGCTACTGTGAGGGTTACCCACAGCCCCTTACCCGGATGGGGGGCGGTGAAATTGACCAGCACGGTACCGATGATGATCAAAAAAGGAAAGCGGCCGTTGCAGGGGATTAGGCTGTTAGTTAAAATGGCGATCAGCCTCTCACGCGGTGAGTTGATGATGCGGGCGGCAATGACACCGGCGGCATTGCAGCCAAAACCCATAGCCATTGTGAGGGCTTGCTTACCATGTGCCCCGGCTTTGCGGAACAGGTGATCAAGGTTAAAGGCGATTCGGGGCAGAAAGCCCAGATCCTCCAAATATGTGAAGAGCGGGAAAAAAATAGCCATGGGTGGCAGCATAACTGAGATTACCCAGGTTAGACCGCGAAAGGCCCCTAGAATGAGGGCCCCATGGAGCCAGGCGGGCAGGCCAATTTTTGCTGAAAGCGTTGTTAGGTGATTTTCCAAGTGAAAAAAGGTTTGGGCCAGAAAGCCGGAGGGCAAATCAGCACCGTAAATGGTCAGCCACAAGATAGCCGCGAAAAGAATCAGCATCAGGGGAAAACCTAGTGTCCTTGAAGTGATGATTCTATCCAAACGTCCATTATGTTTGCCCGGGGCGGCACCGCCCGTGAGTACGGCGGCAGCGATTTCTTCTGCTCTGGCATAGGTGGAGGCCGCGACAATGTCTGTAATTTCAGGCATATCCGTCATAGTCCGCTCCTCATTTTTTCCAGAAGCGACACGTCCCCGGCGAGAAGCCGCAAAGCGAGCCATCGTTTACTGTGGCCGGCGGGTAGATCATGTAGGCGGGGCAGCAGCGCTTCAATTCGGTTTTCAATATAGGGCGGGTAGCACGCTGTGCGTGGTGTGGGGCGAAGCAAGCCTGTGGCTACCTGCATGATGGTATCTTTCAACCGCGGTATTCCTTCACCGGTTGCGGCAGCGGTTGGGATAACGGGTAGGCCGAGTTCGGCCTCCAGGCGAATTAGATCTATTTGTAAGTGCAGCCTTCTGGCTTCATCCATAAGATTTAAGCAGAGGAGCGGTTTAGCGGTGATTTCGCTGATCTGCAGCACAAGATGGAGGTTGCGTTCTAACGCTGTGGCATCCGCCACGATTACTGTAACCGCCGGCTCGGCAAGAAAGATAAAATCCCGTGTGATCTCTTCTTCCGGTGAATCGGCTAACAGAGAATAGGCCCCGGGCAAATCAACCAGCTCAAAGCGGAATCCGCCGTGATTAAAGCGGCCCCGTGCTAGGCGGACGGTCTTGCCGGCCCAGTTTCCGGTGTGCTGTCTTAAACCGGTGAGCGCGTTGAAGATGGTGCTTTTGCCCGTATTTGGATTGCCGGCAAGCGCGATGATATAATCAGCAGACATGGTTATCATTCCTCATTTACGAAGTTTGATCAGGCGCGCCGTATCAAGCCGCAGCGCGATGACTGCCCCTCTAATAAGGTAGGCAACCGGGTTACCCCCGGGATTGGAAAAAAGCATTTTGATTTTAGTGCCGGGCACCAGGCCTAGATCAAGCAGACGCTGCCGCTGGGCGCCTTCGGCTGAAATAGTCTTTACCGTGCCCCATTCGTTGATTTTTAAATCGGCAAGCAGCATCAAACCCCCCCTAGGGCCGTTCATGAGTTTCTTTTACTAGCTTATGAATCCTATCGAATTCGGTGCTTGAACGGGGGCGTTGAATAAAAACGAAAGGGTTTTTGCTCTGCGGTCAGAATATATAAAAGATACGCTGAGGGGGGAAAGGGATGGATCTAGCCGCTATTCGGCACAAGGCCCGAGAATTGATGGGCGAAAGATTATCGCATCCGTACCGTGAGCCGGGTTATATTTTCGCCCATGGCCAAAGGGTAGGGCGAATTGCCCTGCAGCTTAGAGAGTTAATCTACCCGGGCCGGAACCAAGATGACGCGGTTATTTTGGTGGGTTCTTGGTTTCACGATGTGGGCAAAGGGATCGAACCCCATTGGGAATACGGCGCCATTCTCGCTCGGAAGGCTCTGCGCGATTACTGCCCGCCCGCTCAGTTGGGGCAAATAGTGGAAATAGTGGGGAATCATACGCTGCGTAAACAAAAATCGTTTCCCGCCTATGTTCAACTAGTACAGGACAGCGACATACTCGATCATTTCGGCAGTCAGGAGATTTGGCTTAATTTTACCCGTGCGGCCCGCTCTCAAGGGGGCTTAGAGAAATCTTTAGAGTTTTATGAGGAACGCTATCGGGCCAATGTGTCCCGGGTGAGAAAACTGTTGAACTACGGGGAATCGGTGGCATACTTTGATGAAAAAGATCGCTTTGTGCGGGAGTTTGTGGGTCGTTTTCGCCGCGAGGCGGGGGGTGGGCTAATAGCCGCAAAAGGAAAAGGCTGAGGCAAACGCCTCAGCCTTTCCGTGGGAGGAAAATTAGTTGACACGCACTAATGGGCGCCAACTCGCTTGTTGTCTATTGTAATTTCTACGTTCTCAGTGAGAATATCAGCATAGGTGTAGGATCGACGGCGGACGGCATTGGTCTTATCTAGATTCACCACGAACAGCCGAGGGTATGTTTCTACCAGGATTCCCTCTGTTTCCAGGAAACGACGACGCCCTTTGTTGGCACGAATGGAAACCTTTTTACCGAGATTGGATTCTAAGTCATGTTTGATATCCTCAATGGTAGTCTGTTTTTCTACTGCCACGACAGTCAACTCCTTTAGTAAGTTTTAATTAATTGCGAGCTTGTTGTTGGTGAGGTAGCACACATCGTAAACGGTTTCTAAACCGGCATAAATCATAAACTGGTGTGTGCGTGTGTTGCCCGGCTTGGGGTCGGGCAGCTCTAAACCAACCAGATGGTAATTTCCCGGTTTGAGCCCGGTAACGGTGTATGTTTTTTTCTCCCCGTAGGCCAATTCGCCGTGGAAGGAATGGAGGATAGTGCCCGGGTCGCAAACGCGGAATAAAACAAATCGATATCTGCCCGTAAAATCTGCTGCATTCAAATGGCTGTTGTAAAACGTAACGACTAACGTTCCGGCCGCCATTGATTCACCCCATTTTCTTAGCTTTAGATTATGTTTTCGCACACTCGAATCCTAAGCTCAAAAAAAGCGTCTGAACGATTAGTATCGTCACACGCTTGGCGTACTCCTACGAGGTTAGCTGACGGGTTAGGGCACCCAAGTTTGCCCTTCCTGCGGCGCAGGATTCACCCCAATTTATCGGGTCCCCCGTTGTCATGAAACATGATATTCGGAGATCTTGGCATTATTATTTCAGATGAATCGATTCGCTTATAGTATACCATGTAACTAAGTAAAGAGTCAAGCCAAAAACGGGAGAAAAATGAAGGAAGTTTACCTAGATGGGGTAGGTGAGGTTAATGGAGATAGTCATTGTGGGTGCCGGCAAATTAGGCTACAAACTTGCTGAGACCCTGGTCAATGATGACAACAACATCCGCATTGTGGATGTTAATGACAAAGCTCTGCAGAAGGTGGTGAACCGTCTCGATGTTCTTACCGTGAGCGGCAACGGGGCGCAGCTGCAAGTGCTGGAGGGGCTTGATTTAAAAAAACGGGATCTGCTTGTGGCGGTCACGAGTGAAGATGAAACCAACGTCACAATTTGCTTAATGGCTAAAGAGTTGGGCTGTTCAAGGGTGGTTGCCCGCGTCCGCAATCCGGAATATGCCAATCAAATCGAATTTTTCAAGCAGCGTCTGGGCATCGATTTTATTACCAACCCTGAGCAGGATACGGCGGTGGACATTGCCCGTTATGTTTTGCGGGGCTACGCCGCTCACATGGAGTCCTTCGCCGACGGTAGAGTGGGCCTTTTTGATGTACCCATGCAGTCGCTGCCGGCTCTGGCCGGGAAAAGCCTAGCGGAAATTGATGTTTTTCAAGAGATCTTGATCTCTGCCATCTCCCGGGGCGGGCAGGTGGTGGTGCCTTCCGGGCAGACAGTTTTGCAGCCGGAAGACATTCTGTATTTGATTGGCAGACGGGAAACGGTAACCGCCTTTACAAGAGATCTGCCCGCGCTGGGCGAGCGCCACACAACGCGCCGCGTTATGATCTTAGGCGGTGGCAGAGCAGGGTTTTACTTGGCCCAGCGCCTGGCCGCCTCTGCGTTGGATGTGAAGATTATCGAGCGGGACGGCAGCCGCTGTGATTACTTGGCGGAGAGCCTGCGCAACACATTGGTGATCTGCGGTGATTGCACCGAATTAGACTTACTCCAAGACGAGGGTTTGAGTGAGATGGATGCTCTGATCTCTTTGACGGGCAATGATGAAGAAAATTTAATGCTTGCTCTATTAGGCAAACAGCAGGGTGTACCCAAAGTCGTGGCTAAAGTAAGCAGATCCAATTTTGTGCCCATCATAGAACAGCTCGGCATTGATCGGGCAGTAAACCCGGTACTGATTTCGGCGGGTGAAATTGTGCGCTTCATTCAGGGGGGCCAGATCGCCTCTCTTTCCCTTTTGTTCGGCGGCCAGGCGGAAGTAATGGAGATTATTGTGCCTGAAAGTGCACCTATTATCGGCAAAAGGCTTTCGCAGGCCAAGATCCCCCCCGGCATGATCATCGGTGCCATCGTCCGTTCGGGCGAGGTATTCATCCCCGATGGCGGTTCGGTGATGGCAGAAGGTGATCGGGTGATTGTTTTCTGCCTGCAAAGCGAACTAACAGCTCTGCAGCGCCTGTTTTTCCCGCAGAAAGGGGGAATATGGCGTGAATTTTGGTCTGGCGGCAAGATTTTTAGGAAACCTTTTACTCGTTGAGGCTGCTCTGCTCACAATACCCTTAGGAATTTCCTTTCATTTTGGCGAGCAGCGGGCAGTGCTGGCTTTTCTGCTGGCCATGGGCCTTTTGGGTGTGGTTGGTTTTGCACTTTCCAATATTCGGGCCGCCTCTCGGCGTATAAAAACGCGGGAGGCACTAGTGATTGTCACGCTCGGTTGGCTGGCGGCCTCTTTTTTCGGTGCTCTGCCCTTTGTGTTTTCCGGCAGCGTACCCAGTTTCATTGATGCGTTTTTTGAGACGGTGTCCGGGCTGACGACAACGGGCGCAACCGTGCTCGAGGACGTGGAAACGCTGCCCATGGGCATTTTATTCTGGCGGTCCTTTACCCATTGGCTGGGCGGAATGGGGATTTTAGTGTTTGCCCTAGCCATTCTGCCTACCTTGGGCGTAGGGGGGTTTCAGATTTTTAAGGCGGAAAGCCCCGGCCCGGTACCGGATAAACTGACACCCCGCATCGCCACTACTAGCAAGGTCTTGTATACTGTTTATTTGGCCATTACTTTACTGCAAATTTCAGTTTTTTATGCCGCGGGACTTTCACCCTTTGAAAGCAGCGTCTTTGCCTTCGGCACAGTGGGTACAGGCGGGCTGTCCATTTATAATGACAGCTTGGCCCGGCACAGTTCTAACGGGGTTTTAATCAACGCCATTGCCGTGGGAATGCTCATTTCAGGTGTTAATTTTTCCCTTTACTACGATCTGTGGAAAAGGCGCTGGCGGCGCGTTGTAAGCAATTCGGAATTGCGCCTGTATGTGACAATCGTGGTTATTGCGGTGCTGGCTATTGCGGCTAATCTATATGGAAGGGTTTACAGTAATCCGGCAGAGACTCTAAAACACGCCCTGTTTCAAGTTAGTTCGATCATAACTACCACAGGTTATTCAACCGCGGACTTTGACTTGTGGCCTTCTTTCAGCAAGGGTGTTCTGTTCCTTCTTATGTTCGTAGGCGGCTGTGCGGGCTCAACTGCAGGCTCAATTAAGGTGATTAGGCTTTTAGTCGCGGGCAAGGCGGTGAAAAGAGAAATTGCCAAGACCCTTCATCCCCAGGCGGCGGCACCTATCACGATTAACGGGCGGATCGTTTCCCCGGAGGTGATCACGGGGGTGGGCAGTTTCTATTTCTTGTATCTTTCTACTTTTGCGGTCGCTTCTCTTTTGATTTCTCTTACCGGGGCGGATCTGCTCAGTTCCATGAGCGCGGTTGCGGCCACTTTGGGCAATATCGGGCCCGGTTTTGGTCTAGTGGGGCCTAGCCGGACTTTTGCTAACTTTGGGCCCTCCGCCAAGCTTTTGTTTTCCCTGCTCATGCTATTGGGGCGCCTGGAGCTTTTTACTTTGCTGGTGCTGGTTACTCCGAGTTTTTGGCGGGAATAAAAAAATACCGCCGCAAAGGCGGCGGCATACCGAACACTATTAGGGAAGCTGCCTTGTTTCCATGTGGTGCGAAGGTGCATTTCCGTTTTCCGGCCGGCAGTACCTGCCGTGATGCCGGCGCATATGCCCCCTGCCCATCATAAGGCCCCACAGGCCACTGGAAGAATCGGTTTCGCCGTCAGCCGCCGGCGGCTCATAATCTTCCTCCAGGGCTTGAATTTCTTCCCATACTTCGGGATGCTGCTGCAGGATCTCCAAAACACGGGCCCGCAGCGGAAGTACCGGCTGTGCCGGTTCGGCGGCCAAGGCCAGGGCGGCTGCAGCCGCCAATATAATCAGTCCCAGAATTAGGACGGTTTTTAGTCGTTTCATCACGAATCCTCCTTTCTGGACTAAGTATACCAGGGGAAAGAGAAGAAAACTAGAAGATTTTTCAGGAAAAACACCAACTGCCCCATCCCTGACCGGATGGGGTGAAAGAAGGGGAGAGAATGAATAAGAAAATCATTGCGGGCGCGGTACTCCTTATAGTTTTGGCGGGTGTTGCGGCAGCAGTTGTGTGGGGGTTTTGGCGGGTTGATCCGGCTGTCCCCGCCCGGGGTTTTCTGGACCGGGTGGCCCGGGGCGACTTTGCCCATTTGGAGGATTACTTCAGCCCGGAGGATCAGGCATCAGCCCGGGAATTGGGCGAGGCGTTTCAGCGGTTTGCAGATGCGTTTGCCCTATCCTCCGTTACGGTCAACGAATTTGAGCAGGCGGCCATAAGCCGTACCGAAGCGGTCTTCAATTTTACATTGTTTTATGAAAGCGATATATTCGAGTCTTTAGAAACGACATCGAGGCTTACTGTAAAACGCTCTAATATCTTTTCTGACTGGCTTTTGGGATGGGCCTTCGATCTTCCTTTAGAGGGTTACGGCACGAATGTGAATTACAGCAGGCAGCGTCTCGACCCTAGGCGAGGTCCCATTGTGGACGGGGCCGGCCGCACTTTGGCAGGGGAGGGAAGTTTGGTGGCAGTGGGCGTGCAGCCCGATCGGATCAAGGATCCGGAGCCCCTTTTAACCTCCCTGGAGGAGCAGCTCGGCCTAAATCCGGAGTATGTACGCGGGCAGTATCAGGCACCGGGGGTGCAGAGCCATTGGTTTGTCCCGTTGGCGACGCTTACGGAAGAGGAGTACCGGCGCCTTGATCCCGTTTTAAGGCCCATACCCGGGATCTTTTTCAGGCGCGTGGAATCTAGGGCTTATCCCCTAGAATCGTACGCTGCTCACATTACGGGTTATTTGGGTCAAGTGAGTCCGGAAATGATCCGGGCCTATCCCGAATTGGATTACATCAGCGGCGAAGTTGTGGGCCGAGCGGGTTTAGAAAATAGTCAGGACGCGGCGCTGCGCGGCCTGCCCGGATATCGTTTTTACGTGGAGCCTGAGGATGGGTTTAAAATCTTAGTTGCGGAAAAACCGGTCGTATTGGGCGAAAGTATCGAATTAACGCTTGATGCCCGTATGCAGGAGATCGCCTGCCAGATCATGGGTGATCGGTCGGGAGCGCTGGTTGTTTTGGATGCGCAAAGCGGCGCGGTCTTGGCGCTGGCCTCAACCCCCAGCTACGATCCGAACGAATTTTCCAGGGGAATCAGTTCGGCCCGCTGGCGTGATCTAGAGTCCGATCCCCGCAGGCCCCTGTTTAGCCGGGCGCTGCAGGGTCTTTATCCGCCGGGTTCTACATTTAAAGTCTTGACTGTGGCGGCAGCACTGGATTTGGGTCTTTATGAACCGGAAAGTGTTTTTATCGATCCGGGCGAACTTACTGTGCACGGCAATATCATTCGGAATTTTCAACGGCAAAATTTCGGCGAACATGATTTGCACACAGCTGTAGTGGAGTCAATAAATACCACTGTGGCTCAGGTGGGGTTGAGTCTGGGCGCGGCTGATTTTGAAGATTATTTTATCCGCAGTGGTTTACATGAGGCCATCGATCTCGGCCTGCCTACCGTGGCGGGGCAGGTGGGGACACCCGGGTCGGGGAGCGTGGCTTTGGCCTGGTCAGCCATTGGTCAGCATGAAGTGCTGCTGACACCTCTGCATATGGCGCGATTTTTCGCGATCTTCGCTAATGAAGGCAAGCTGCCG
This sequence comes from uncultured Clostridiaceae bacterium, assembly GCA_964626065.1. Lineage (GTDB taxonomy): Bacteria > Bacillota > Limnochordia > Darwinibacteriales > Darwinibacteriaceae > UBA3910. Next base: position 27,916 of record CAZVDE010000008.1, read on the forward strand.
GCCGTCCATCTGATCAAGACGGGAGCGGAGCGCCTTGCGCCTCAAGTTTTCCAAGCAGAAACGGTGGAGCAGATCAACGCCATGCTGCGCGATGTGGTCAGGCAGGGTACGGGCAGCGAGGCCGCGGGATGCGGTTTGGAGATCTATGCTAAGACGGGAACAGCGGAAATTACGGGCGGCAAGGAGCATGCCTGGTTCGCAGGCCATGTAGAAATGCCCCCGGGCCGAAAACTCGCTTTTGCTGTGCTGATAGAGGAGGGAGGTGTGGGGGGTAGGGCGGCGGCCCCCCTAATCCGCGATTATTTCCTCCGCCTGCAGCAGGCCGAATAAGAACGAGCGTATTGCCTGCCAGCTTTCGCCTAATTCGTAAATGCTGTAGTGGTCGCCCCGCAGTCGGTGGATTGAAGCGGCACCGCCCCAGTGGGCGAGCAGTTGTTCGGAGCGGCCGGGCAGAATCACGCGATCTTCTGTGCCCACCAGGGCAAGGGCGGGCATAGTTGCCTGCCCCGCAAATTCGAGCACGTCAAATTTATTGCGCAAAATGGGGCCGGTGGCGGCTAGAGGCAGCAAGTCTTGGGCCACGCCGCCCCCTATTTTATCGTAGGGTGAGAAAAGAACGACACCTCGCAGAGGCCGCTGCGCGGCCAGATAGGTTGCGACCCCGCAGCCCAGGCTGCCTCCGAGTGCAAAGACGGCGCCGGGTTTGCCGTAACCCATTGCCAGCAGTCCATCATAAAGGGCGGCCGCGTCTTTAAACAATCCTTGCTCGCTCGGTGTGCCGCTGCTTAGGCCGTAGCCTCGGTAATTAAAAAAGGCCCAACTGAATTCGGGAATCTGCCTGCTCAGTTTAAGATAGCGCGATGCTTCGCCGCCTTGGCCGGGAAAGGCGATGATTAAAGGCGCCTGCCTAAGCACGCCGGGCACAAGCCAGCCGTGCAGAGTGGTACCGTTAGACCCGGGTAAGTATAATTCTTGCGCGGTGCTAAACTCCGCAGCAACTCGGGCCAGCCGATCCTCACCAAGTGTGCGGGGCCGGAACAAAAGGCGGTCTTCGTACACAAAAAGCAGTACATTCAGGGCAACCCAAGCCAATAACAGCGACAGTAGTAAGCCCAGGATTAGGCGGCGCCTTCTTTTCTGTGCGGGAAGGAGTAGAAAACCGAACACTAACAGCAGCAGGCCCGCGACCGATGCCTTGAGTGCCAATGGGCCCAGGCCGGCGGATAGGGCGCTGAGTCCGCGGCAGCTGTAGGCCAGCAATAAAGCAAGGAATCCCAAACATAGAATGGGCCAAGCCACAATTTGTCTCGTCATACGGTGTACTCCTTTATCTCAGAATATTCCGCCTTTTTGGGAATTACTGCAGGAAAGCAAAAATATGTAGCGAAGTGATCAATCATCCGGGGCAAAGGTGGTAGAGCCATGTTTATAAAACGCGTTACCCGCGGGCAGTTGCTAATCCTGCTCGTGGTGCTAGCAGTAAATGTCTGTGCCGTTTCGGCCCAGATGCGGGTTCATTTTCTCGATGTGGGCCAGGCGGAATCAATTCTTCTGCAAACAGATGAATATACCCTTTTAATTGACGCCGGCGACAGGGATCGTAATGATGTGGTGCCGCAGCTGAAGGCTATGGGTGTAGAAAAACTTGATTTATTGATACTTACCCATCCCCACGCCGATCATATGGGACAAGCGGTTGCTGTTTTAGAATCCTTTGAGGTGGCGGAGGTCTGGTTTTCGGGCTCAGAACACAATACGATCCTTTATGAGCGGCTCTTGGATGCGATATTGGCTTCGCCCGCCGCCTACAATGAACCCCGTCGGGGGCAGGTGTACCCTTTGGGAGATTTGACCCTGCATGTTCTTAATCCGTTACAGGTTCGCACAGGCGGCAAGGCGGATTTGCACGATGAATGCCTTGTTATCCGAGCGGTCTATAAAGATGTGGCTTTTTTATTCACGGGCGATGTGGAAAGAAAAACGGAAAACAAACTGCTCCACAGCGGCCTTGCACTGCAGGCACACATTTTGAATCTCGGCCATCATGGTTCGCGCACATCGTCGTCTCTAGCATTTTTGGAAACGGTGGCACCCCAAGCCGCAATTTATTCCGCCGGGCGCCGTAATGTTTATGGCCATCCGCATCAGGAGGTACTTGACAGGCTTAAAATTTTGGGGATACCCGCCTTCGGTACTCGCCGTCACGGCACCATTACGGTCATAACGGATGGGACAGATTTCGAAATTATTTCAAGTGTAGGGAGTGATCGGGAATTAGCAAAAAGTCTGCAGTGATTGATCGCATTGTAGATAATACTACCGCGGTTTTACTGCTCGGTGTGGAACAGGTACAATTTCTCTGCCCTGTCAACAGCCTTCCCAAGGGCAGCGGAGAAGGTGTGTGGCTGCAGGTGAAAATTAAAGATGGGCGCCTGATCTGGGCAGAGTTGGACTTGGAGAAAACGAGTGAGATGCAGAATAGAATTAAGGCTAAATTGGAGCTGCTGCGCCAACGCATGCGCAGGCAGCCTTGAACGGTATTTTAGTGCGGCCTTTTTTCCAGCATGAGCCAGCGGCCCAAAAGATCCCGCCTGGTGCCGCAGATTACAAATCCCGCCGCTTCATACAAACGGCGCCCCGCGTGATTGTCCGGCCGCACATTTAGTACGATTGTCTCTTTTTGTAGGCGCTGCAGTGCTCCGCGCAGCAGCGCGGTACCTAGGCCCTCGGATTGAAAAGCGGGGTTGACGGCGATGGAAACAATGCGTGCCCCACCCCGTTTGGGGCTCGTTCGGCGCGCCGAAAAGATCATAAGTAGTTGATTGCCCGTTAAAAGCAGGGCTTCCCTTGGGCCGATGCGGAACAAAAGTCTAAAGGCGGTGGCAATCGCCGGACCTAAGGCCCGGTTCGGTGTCCGCCCGGTTGAATAAAGGCAGTAGCCCAAAAGCTGCCCCCGGTCGTTTTTGGCCACGATTGCTTGTCCGCCCCAGAGGAATACTAAATTGAACGTTAGCTCCAGCAAACCTGAAAGCCGCTCCGGCTTTTTTTTGCGGAAAAAAAAGCGGGTACTGTGGGGAAAAGCCTCAGCGTAGATTGCCGCGATTGCGCGAGAATCATGGATTGAGCCCTGTTCCGTACGCATCTGTCTCCTCCTTATTCCGGGCGGTCTATATCGGGCGCTTTCTCCGGCGAAGCATCGTGCAGCAGTTCAGCTAGGGGTACAATCTCCAGCCCTTTGGCCCTGATTGCCTCGATGGCCCCCGGAAGCGCCAAGACTGTAGCCCGCCGATCGCCCCCTTCGTTTTTCAGCAGCGCCCCGCTATCGTGGAATAAGATGATGTCCCCGCCCCTGACTTTGGCACTGATCAAACGCACAATGTAATCGGCCGTTACCCCAAACCGCCAATCTCGGGTGGAAATGGACCACAAAACAATCTCTTGGCCCATCAAGGTGGACAGGCGCCTGGAACGGCCGTCATACATCCCCCTGGGCGGCCGCAGAAAGGTAGGGTACACCCCGGTCGTCTCCGTGATCGCCGCGGTGGCCTCTACAATTTCCTGGTGCAGATCAAAAGTGGATAGGGTAGGCAGGTTTCTGTGGTTTTGGGTATGGTTGCCAATGGCATGGCCTTCCTCAGCCACCTTGCGGGCCACATGGGGGTATTTTTCGGCGTGGCTGCCCACCATAAAAAACGTTGCAGGCACATCATATTCTTTCAGGATTTCTAAAATGGGCAGGGTGAATTCTTCGCTGGGCCCGTCATCGAAGGTAATGGCCACTTTATTGTGCTCACGGCTGCCGATGCGGTAGATATCGGGTTGATAGCCAAAACCGGAATAAACGTAGACGAAAAAGATGGCAAACAGGGTGACGACGCCCAAAGCGGTTGAAAATATGGCCAGCAGTATCCGGGGCATACGGCCGCGCAGTTTCTTAACCAACTTACTGCCCAACCGATAATATAGGAAGGACATTAAAACTATAAATGCCAAAAATGCACCAACACGCAAGATGACCTCGGGATTGATCAAATCTATTCCTCCCTTCCCGCATCTACCTATGGGCCAATTGTATCCGAGAAACCCCTTTGACTCAAGCTCAAAAAGTTGCATATCCAGTGATATAATAGTAGAGTAAAAGGCAAAGGGTTCTTTGGAGGTCGTGGTTTTGCAAAATTACCATACACATACCTTTCGCTGTAAACATGCGGAAGGTGATGTCATAGATTACGCTCGCAAGGCGGTGGAAGAAAAGATTAGTGTTCTGGGTATTTCCGATCATACTGCCCTGCCCGACGATCGATGGGTGGGTATGAGGATGGCCTATGCGGAGCTTGCCGATTACATCGAAGCAATCGAATTTGCTCGAAGCGAGTATCCGGAGTTGACGATTTTAAAGGGAATGGAATGCGAATGGACGCCGCAGTATCATGCTTTTTTTCGCGATGAACTTTTAGGAGAATATGATTTTGATTATCTAATCCTTGGCTGCCATTATTTTTCTTATAACGGGGCCTTTGTCAGCAGTCACAGCGGTATCCACAGTCCTCGCAGGTTGAAGGCGTACGCCGAATTTCTGATCTCATCCATGCAATCGGGACTGTTTGACTTTGTGGCTCATCCGGATTTGTTCGGTCTAACTTATCTAAGCTGGGACGAAAACGCCACCGCGGCATCTAGAGACATTCTTAGCGCGGCTGAACAGCTCAATCTGCCGTTAGAGATTAACGGCTATGGTTTATGTGAAAAAATAATCAGCACACCTAACGGCCCGCGGCCCGCTTACCCCTGGCTTCCTTTCTGGCGGTTAGCGCGCGAATACGATGTTACTGTGGTGGTCAACTCCGATGCTCACCATCCGGAGCACGTCAACAATTGTTTAGCGGAAGGCCGGCGGCTTGTCGAGAATCTCGGCCTGAAAATGGCGGATTTAAATCATTTACACAGGAGGTAACGATGTTTGTTATTTTTAATGAACGGGAGCAGAAGGTGCCTATCAAGGTTTGGCTGCAGAGTAAAGATGATTTGGATGATGACTGCTTGCAGCAGGCGGTGAATCTCTCTAACCTGCCCTTTGCCCTTAAGCATATCGCTCTCATGCCCGATACCCATTTAGGCTATGGCATGCCCATCGGGGGGGTAATGGCCAGTTCGGAGGCTATTGTGCCCAACGCGGTGGGAGTGGATATCGGCTGCGGGATGGGGTTTCTCCATCTTAATGTCCCCGCCCGCGTCTTAAGGGAGGTGTCCACGCCCAATGGCAGCTTGGCACAGCATATGGTGGGCCAAATCATGCGCGATGTACCCCAGGGCTTTGACCATCACCGCCAGCGCCAGAAATCAGATTTCTTGGACAACTACCCGCTTAAAAAGCTCTATCGTTATGGTGCCAAAAAGTTGCCCGAATTGGATGAGGCCTACTTTCAGCTCGGTACGCTGGGCGGCGGCAACCACTTCATCGAACTGCAGGAGGATGAGGAAGGCTCGCTGGGAATTATGGTTCACACCGGCTCGCGCAATTTTGGCTATAAAGTAGCTAATTTTTTCAACGCGGTGGCAAAAGAACTCAATCAAAAAATGAAATCAGCGGTGCCTCCGCAGCACCAATTGGCCTACCTACCCCTTGACACCGAGGAAGCAAAGGGGTATATTCAATGGATGAACTTTGCGCTGGAGTTTGCTAGGCAGAATCGAATGCTTATTATGGAACGGGTACGCAAAACTGTCTTTGGGGGCTTGGCCGAATTTGCGGGAATCAAAGATGTTGAAGTTTTAATGGAGGTTAATGCCCATCACAATTATGCCGCGGAGGAGAACCATTTCGGGCGCCGGGTGTGGGTACACCGTAAAGGGGCAATCCGCGCCGCGCGCGGGGAGTTAGCCATTATTCCCGGAGCGATGGGCCATTACTCCTATATAGTAGAAGGGCTGGGCAACCCGAAGTCCTTCAACACCGCCAGCCATGGGGCAGGCCGAGTGATGGGTCGCCGGGAGGCGGTGCGGCAGTTTTCGGTGGAAGAGGTCCTACAAGATTTTAAGGCCAAGGATATCGTTCTCGGTAAAAGGCGGCGCCGTGATACGGCAGAGGAGTATTATAAAGCGTACAAAGATATTGATGAGGTAATGGAAAACCAAAAGGACCTGGCCAAACCGGTTCTCAAATTACAGACGGTGGCCGTGGTTAAAGGATAAATGTAAAGAAGAGCGAGGTTGGGCAGAGGTACTATGAGTAATTTGAGACGTTTCGTAGCGTATTACAAACCGGAAAAGCGCTTGTTTTTCCTGGATATGCTGGCGGCAAGCATGATTGCTATTCTGGATCTTGTCTTTCCCATTGTAACAAGGCTGTTTATGAAAGATTTTATTCCCAATCGCAATATGCGGGCAGTGGTAATTTGGGCCGCGCTGTTATTGGGCTTTTACGTGATCCGCCTACTGTGCCAATATTTTGTGCAGTACTACGGGCACGTTGTTGGGGTAAACATGGAATACCAAATGCGCAAGGATTTGTTTACCCATCTGCAGACACTGGATTTTCGCTTTTTCGATGATACGAAAGTGGGCCATCTCATGAGCCGTATTGTCAATGACTTGCGTGACATTTCGGAACTTGCCCATCACGGCCCGGAAGACATCTTCATCGCCGGTTTAATGCTTATTGGTTCCTTCGCCTATCTGATGACCATTAACGTGCAGTTGACCTTGATCACCTTCGTTTTCATCCCGGTTATTGCTTGGTACGCCTATACCAGGCGCACGGCGATGCAGAAAGCCTTTGCGCTGGAGCGCAAAAGGATTGCGGATGTAAATGCGGATGTGGAAAACAGTCTTTCCGGTATCCGAGTTGCCCAAAGCTTTGTGAACGAGGCTTACGAAGAGCGGCGGTTTGATCATGCCAACACCGCCTTTAGGCAGTCACGTTATGGGGCCTTTCGGGCGATGGCGGTCTATTCGTCCGGCCTTGATTTTTTGACAAATGTCTTAAACGTCGCTGTCTTGGCCTTCGGTTCCTGGTTTATGTACAGGGGCCATATAGACTTGGCTGATTTAACCGCCTACCTGATGTTTATCGGGTTTTTTCTGCAGCCAATCAGGCGGCTCATTTCCTTTACCCAGCAGTATCAGCAGGGTATGACCGGTTTTAACCGTTTTGTGGAGCTGATGGAGGTCTCACCGTCCGTGACCGATCGGCCCGGTGCGGTGGCACTGCCCCCGGTGAGCGGCGAAATTGAGTTGAAAAACGTTTCTTTCCAGTATAATGAGGAAGCGGAGGTACTCGGGGACGTTTCTTTAAGAATCCCCGCGGGAAGCACCACCGCCTTTGTGGGCCCCTCCGGTGGCGGAAAGACCACATTGTGCCACCTTATTCCGCGCTTTTATGATGTGACGGAAGGCCAAATTTTGGTGGACGGCCGAGATGTGCGGGACGTTACCCTCAGCTCGCTGCGCCTGCAGATCGGCCTTGTGCAGCAGGATGTATTCTTGTTTACCGGAACGGTGCAGGAGAACATTCTTTACGGCAACCCAAGTGCCTCGGAGCAAGAAATGGTGGAGGCGGCAAAAAAAGCCCAGATTCACGATTTTATCCTGTCTTTGCCCGATGGTTACAACACCTATGTGGGCGAGCGTGGCGTAAAACTTTCCGGAGGCCAAAAACAGCGGATCTCCATAGCCAGGGTATTTCTCAAAAATCCGCCTATTCTAATTCTGGATGAAGCCACCTCCGCCCTTGATACAACCACCGAGCAGGAAATTCAGGAAGCCTTAATGGAGCTATCCAAGGATAGGACTACTTTGATTATTGCCCATCGTTTATCTACTATTCGCCACGCTGATCAGATCATTGTCCTCACCGATGGCGATATTCAAGAACAGGGTACCCATAAAGAACTGCTGGCCCGAGGTGGACTGTATGCCGATTTTCACTACGGACAGCTCGAGAGTGTAGGATAAGGCAGCAAAAACAGAAGAATAAAGCGCAAAACCCACCCGGGAATGATTCCGCGGTGGGTTTTTTTGGTTATAACTAAACATTGTTGGCTAATAAGGAAGGAATTAACGCGTTATTCACAAGACTATAATTAATCTAGAGATTCGCGAATCATCATAAAACGAAAAAAGGGGGAGGAAAAGAGTGAAGAGGAACGCTAGTCTGATTTTAGTTCTTGTTCTGCTTCTTAGTTTCGCCGGGGTGAGCAGCGCCGAGGCTTTGCCTTTTAAGATCGCTGTGATTACCGGGACGGTCTCTCAGGGTGAAGAAGAGTATCAAGCGGGCTTGAAGGTTGCCGAACTTTATCCCGGCTCCATTCTGCATGTGACCTATCCGGACAACTTCATGCAGGAACAGGAAACGGTGATCGGCCAAATCGTGCAGTTTGCCATGGACCCGGAAGTAAAGGGAATTGTAGTGGCCCAGGCGGTACCGGGCACAACGGCTGCTTTCAAGCAGGTCAGGGAGTTTCGTGATGACATTATTCTGTACATGGGCGAACCGCATGAGGACCCGGATATCATTGCGGAAGTTGTGGACATTGCCTTAAACGCAGATGATCTGGTGCGCGGGTTTACTATCGTGGAAGTTGCCGCACAGCTCGGTGCTAAAAAAATCCTACATTATTCATTCCCAAGACATATGTCTATGGAACTGTTGGCGGTCCGTCGGGCCAACATGGGTGAAGCTGCAAAAGAATTAGGCATAGAAATCATTGACGTAACTGCTCCCGATCCCATGGGCGATGCGGGAATTCCGGGTACACAGCAGTTTATTCTGGAGGATATTCCCCGTCAAGCCCAGGTGCACGGTAAGGATATTGCCTTCTTTGGCACTAACTGCGCTATGCAGGAGCCTTCTATCCGCGCCAGCCTGGATGCGGGTATCATCCATCCGGAACAGTGCTGCCCAGGCCCCTACCACGGTTATCCCGGTGCTTTGGGCATTGAGATTCCCGAGGACAAACAGGGTGATGTGGACTTTATCATCGAACAAATCAGGGAGAAAATCGCCGCTGAGGGCGGTACAGGACGCTTCGCCACTTGGGGAGTTGCGGTCAAGATGCTGCTTGTGGAGGCCGGCGTGGACCTGATCGTCAGGCACATCCAGGAAGGTTTAGATTTTGATGATTTGGAAGCGGTGGAAGCAGCTATCTCAGAATGCATGAACGCCACGATTACGCTGAGTCGTTACAGTGATGGCAGCAATTATTACCTGCTCATCGCTGACTCCATTGTTTTTTAACGGGCTTCTAATCAGATAGATAAACAAGTGCGGGGGCCGGTCTCCCGCACTTTGTCTTAGGCTGTAGAATGGGAGGTGGATCGTGTGGCTGCTCCGGTTTTGGAGATGAAGGGGATAGGCAAATCCTTTTATGGCACGCAAGTTTTAAAAGAGATCGACTTAACCGTCCAAGCAGGTGAACTCCATTGCTTAGTGGGTGAAAACGGTGCCGGCAAGTCAACCCTCATGAATATTTTGTTCGGTATGCCTGTCATTAGGCAAACGGGAGGCTTTGTTGGTGAGGTGCGGATTGGCGGGAAACCGGTAGATTTTGGTTCTCCGCAGGAAGCGATCGGATTCGGGATTGGCATGGTTCATCAGGAGTTTATGCTTTTGCCGGGGTTTTCGGTTACAGAGAATGTCAAACTCAACAGGGAAATAACGCAGCCCAACCTAATCAGCGGCGCATTAGGAAAAAAACTGGAGACGTTAGATCGGCGCCGCATGGCGGTAGATACAAGGGTGGCCTTGGATCGGCTGGGCATGACTTTAGATGAATGGGTGCCCGTATCCGGCCTGCCCGTGGGCCATCTGCAGTTCGTGGAGATAGCGAGAGAAATTGACAAGGAAAACTTGCAGCTGTTAGTGCTCGATGAGCCCACCGCTGTGCTTACTGAGGCGGAGGCCGAACAGTTTCTGCAAGTTGTCCAACGCCTGACGAAAGAAGGAATAAGCATTTTATTTATCACCCATCGGCTCGATGAGGTGATGGCCGTGGCAGATACAATTACCATTTTGAAGGATGGGGAATTGGTCAAGTCAGCACCAAAGGGCGAGTTTACCGTTGCTCAAATTGCCGAATTGATGGTTGGTCGCAAAATTGAAAGCATTGCAAACGTGGCAGCTTCACAGGGGCAAGAAAAATTGAAAGAAAAGGTCTTGGAGATTAGAAACCTAAGTGTGCGTATGCCCGGTGAACAGCTGCGCGGGGTAGATCTGGATATTTACAACGGTGAAATCTTTGGCATCGGGGGATTGGCAGGGCATGGCAAGATTGCTCTGGCTAACGGCATTATGGGTCTTTATCCCAGTGCGGGTACGGTCAAATATCAAAATGCGGTTCTACCCTTGAATAACACGGCCAAGGCCCTGGAGATGGGCTTGGCTTTTGTCTCTGAGGATCGACGCGGGGTTGGTTTAGTACTGCAGGATACTGTAGCTAATAATATAGTCTTAACCAGCATGCAGACACAGGGCCGGTTTCTGAAACAGGGGCTATTCAAACTGAAAGATAAACGCGCCATTCTGGACCACGCCCTGCAAACGATTGAACAGTTCGACATTCGTTGTACAGGCCCCCAACAGGTGATGCGCAGGCTGAGCGGCGGTAATCAGCAGAAGGTGTGTTTGGCCAGGGCCTTCACTCAAAACCCCAAATTGCTATTTGTCTCAGAGCCCACAAGGGGAATTGATGTGGGGGCAAAAAGCCGCGTCCTGGAGTTAATAGTGGAACTGAACCGCCAGCATGGTGTGACGGTGATCATTACCTCCAGTGAACTGGCGGAATTGCGCAGCATCAGCCACCGCATCGCCATTGTCTATGAAGGAAGACTTGCCGGCATCTTAGCACCCGACGCCCCGGATGTGGAATACGGTTTGCTCATGGCCGGGAAATCTCTGGAGGAGGTGGGTTAGGTTGAAAGAACGGCTCCTTAATATTTATCATGCCTTCGGGCTTCCTCGTTTAATTATTGGGCTGTTCCTGCTGTTTTTGCTCATAGTGGCGCTCTGCACCGACTTAAGCGTTCCGGGGCTGTTGAGCGATTCGCTGGTACGCATCGGGCAGAATGCCATCTTTGTCCTGGCGATGGTCCCATCCATTCAAGCGGGAACAGGTTTGAATTTTGGCTTGCCTGCAGGGATTGTCTGTGGGATGGTGGGCACCTTAATCGCCATGGAGCTGTCGCTGCTTAATTGGGGCGGTTTCGTAGTGGCGTTGGCTGTGACCGTTCCCTTGGCGGTTATGGTCGGTTTTTTATACGCCCTTTTGTTAAACCGCGTAGTAGGGCAGGAAATGATGGTAGGGACTTATGTGGGTTTTTCAGTTGTCGCGGGTATGTGCATTTTTTGGCTGTTGGCCCCCTTTAAGAACCCCGCTATGATTTGGGCCATCGGCGGTTCCGGTTTAAGGACGACCCTGACCCTATCTGATCATTTTGCCCATGTTCTCAATCACTTTTTGGCCTTCGAGATTCTGGGTGTCACCGTTCCCACCGGGCTTTTGTTGTTCGTTGCGCTTGTGTCGTTTTTCGTGTGGCTGCTGTTTCAAACCAAAACGGGGGCGGCCATAGAGGTGGTGGGGCGCAATCCTCGTTTCGCCGTGGCTTCCGGCTTGAAATTAAATCACTATAGAACGCTGGGCACGATTTTTTCAACTGTTCTGGCGGGGATCGGTTATGTTGTTTATGCCCAGAGTTTTGGTTTTGTCCAACTCTATGTGGCTCCCTTAATGATGGCCTTCCCGGCCGTGGCGGCGGTTTTGATTGGCGGTGCCTCAACCGAGGAGGCCAAAGTGATACACGCCTTGATCGGGGTTGTGCTGTTTCAAACGCTGCTAACGGTGGCTATGCCCGTCACCAATCAGGTCATCCAAGGTAATATCTCAGAGATCGCTCGCATGGTGGTGAGCAACGGCATGATTTTATACGCTTTGACTCGAGTTGCAGGGGGTGATCGGGCATGAAACGGATTCTGACTCGAAATGCAGTGCCCATATTGTTTGGCACGGTCTGCTTATTGGGCATCTGGTTTGCTAAAATGCCTACGCAGTTTTTGTTCATGGAAATCGTTAAACGATTGGCGCGCAATTCCTTTTTGGTCCTGTCCCTAATTATTCCGGTGGTAGCGGGGATGGGGCTCAACTTCGGAATTGTGCTGGGCGCCCTTGCGGGCCAGGTCAGCTTAATTTTGGCAACCCACTGGGAATGGGCCGGGCTGGGCGGTTTAGTGCTTACAGCCCTATTGGCGGCGCCCCTGGCCGCGATTTTCGGCTATTTCGCCGGCATCATTTTAAACAAGGCCAAGGGCCGTGAGATGATCACCGGGATGGTCATGGGTTTTTTCTCGAACGGCCTGTACCAATTTGTCTTCTTGTTTTTGGTGGGCTCGCTGATCCCCTTTGAAAACCCGCGGCTGCGCATTTCCACAAGCCCGGGGTTGAGAAACACAATTGACTTAAAGCTGATTAAAGGCTCTCTTGATAGCCTCATTGAAATCAAGGTGGGTTTCACGAAAATTCCCGTGATGACATTCGCGGTTATAGCGCTACTGGCCTTGGTACTCTGGGCCTTTTTCCGCACCAAGCTGGGCCAGGAATTCAGGGCGATCGGCCAGGATAGGCATGTTGCGGGAGTAGCGGGTATCAATGCGGACCGAAACAGGATCTTGGCCATCGTGTTTTCCACCGTTTTAGCCGCCTGGGGCCAGATAACTTTTCTGCAAAACATCGGTACGCTTAATACCTATAACAGTCACGAGCAGGTGGGTACCTTCGCCATCGCCGCACTTTTGATAGGTGGTGCAACGGTAACTCGGGCCACGATCACCCAAGCCTTAATGGGAACTTTACTTTTCCATACCTTATTCGTTGTCTCGCCCATGGCGGGACAGACGATTTTTGGCAGCGCACAGGTGGGAGAATACTTTAGAGTCTTTGTAGCCTATGGAATTATTGCCATCAGCTTAGCCCTTCACGCTTGGCAGGCAAAATCGTTAACCAGTGTTGGGGAGGTAGAAGATTTTTCAATTTAGTCTCTTCTATAGCAGGACTTATCTGCTGTGGTAACGAATACACCTTCGAACATAATGAATGGGCGGAGGGGGGTCGGATACCGAAAAACTAGGAGAAAAATAGATCGCTGCCTAGTCTTTGTTGGTTATCCCGCCTTACTGGCGCGGGAAGAGCAAGCAGAAAAACCGGAGGTGCAAAAACTAAATGAAAAGAAGAATTCTTCTACTTACTGCTGTTGTGATGATTGCTGTTATGCTGTCGGGTTGCGCGTTGTGGCCGTTCGGTAAGGTTACCGTCACAGTTGAAACGCCGGAAGGGGTTACTTTAACCGGCGAGGAATTTGACGACGATGCATTCGAAGCTAAAAAATGGTCGACAGTCACTTTGGAAGCAAGATATAATGTTGAGGATTTGGGTGAACTGGTGTGGACCGCAGATGATGCAAAAGTCAAGGTCTTAGCTGAGCTGCTCAAGGAGAGCGAAGTAGAGGAAGTAGAGACCGCGAGCGCCGATAATGACGACGATGGTGGAAACGACGAGTCGGAGCCAACTGAAAAAATTGTTGGACAGACAATTACCTTTAGAGTTAGATCCAAAGATCTAAAGATTACTGCAAAAGAACCCGAGGTAGGGTAGAAGGAAAGTAAACTAAACAAGTAATCAACCCCACACCCCCCGGTGTGGGGTTTTCACTCTTTCAAAACCTGGTTTTTCTTGCCCTCATGGCAGTTAGAACGTTAGCTTTTAATTATCTAAATGATCATCGGGGCAGATAAACAATATATTTTAACCCGAACCCTTACCGTTGTCAACACTTTATTTGCATTCTTTCTTGTGTTGTGTTATGATTAATTTGACCGCATCCTAGTTAAGGACGCTGATGCGGTTTTTTCTATGATAGATCAGTTGAAAACGGAGGAACCTAAAGTGAAATTGCTTAATGAGCAGGTAAAACACGATATGTTTGGTAAGGGAAGCGTGGTTGAGTACACCGACTCATATATAGAAGTGGATTTTCAGGATGGGAAAAAGAAGTTTGTTTTTCCCGATGCCTTCGGAGAACACCTAATCCTGCAAAACAGCAAGATCGCTTCCCGGGTGGCCGCTTTGAAAAAGGAGATCATGAAAGAGCGCCACAAGGAAGAGCTGGAGCTGGAGCAGCAGAGGATGGAGGAGTATGCCAAGCAGCAGCGCCTCCTAGAGCGGGAGCGGCTTATGAGAAATCACAGGCTAACGCCCGTTTCGCAGGCCGTATTTTGGGTAGAAGATGAGGAAGAAGAAGAGCAGGTCTTTACCGATTGGCGCGTGTTCACCAGCCTCAGGCAGAGCGGTGAACATGAAGGGCGGCCCAATCGCTTGGTGCGGCTGCACCAAAACAGCGGTTGTCTCATAACCGCCAGGGAAGCGGATGTTCCCGAGCAGGAACGGAGAATTCTGGGTGTTTTCATGGTGGAGGAAAATTTCATCGGCAAGTTGTGTGAAGATGGGTATATACCCGCCCATTCCAGGTTTAGATTGCGCTTAAGTGAAGAAGAATCGGAGAAACTCCGTTTTTGGACCTACTACCGCAATAAGCGTTACCCCACTAATACTACCTGGAACAGCGGCAGGCACCGTTACTTCGATAATATTTGGATGGCCCAGATCTTAAGGGACATCGCCGCCTTGAAAAAGGATGCTAAAGAGAAAAAACTGCTGAAAGATTTTATAGAGCATTTCCTCTATCTAAATCAGCTAGAAGAGGGAGACTTGGGTGAACCCGACGGTGCATTGGTCAGGATGGCAGCGGCAAAAAAAGCTAATTGATGAATTCTAGAACCCCTATCCGTGTTTTGAGGCGGGATAGGGGTTTTTTCCGTTAAAGCGAATTTGCTGCAGGAGCCGCGGTGCACAAGATGAACTCTTACTTAAACAGTTAAATTGAGAACAGGAGTAGTTGCCATGAAAGAAGAATTTCGGGCGGATTTGCATGAATTAAGCAGAGTTGATAAGGTTATCGGCGTAATCAGCGGCAAGGGCGGTGTGGGCAAATCCCTTGTCACATCGCTGCTGGCGGTGGCCATGAACCGCAGAGGTTACAAAGTGGGCATTCTGGATGGTGACATAACGGGGCCGTCTATTCCCAAGGGGTTCGGCATAAACGGCAGGGCACCGTCTCATCCGCGGGGTGTAAGCCCAATTTTAAGTAAAACGGGCATTGCGGTGATGTCCATTAATCTTCTGCTGGAGGATACCACCGATCCGGTGGTCTGGCGCGGGCCGTTAGTGGGTGGAGCGGTAAAGCAGTTTTGGACGGATGTGATCTGGGAGGATATTGATTACCTCTTTATAGACATGCCGCCGGGGACAGGCGATGTGCCCCTGACTGTTTTTCAGTCTATTCCGGTCAACGGGATTGTGGTTGTGACCTCACCGCAGGAGTTGGTTGCCATGATTGTGGCCAAAGCGGTGAAAATGGCGGAAATGATGAAAATTCCCGTGCTGGGCCTAGTGGAAAACATGTCTTACTTTACTTGCCCCGATTGCGGCAAAGCCCACCAAATTTTCGGTGAAAGCCATATCGATCAAATCGCCTTAAAGCATGGGCTGGCGGTGTTAGCTAAACTTCCGATGGATCCGGCCATCGCCAAGTCCGTTGATGCGGGCCGAGTGGAAGAGCTGGACAGCTACGGCTTAGAACGGGTTGTTGACTTTCTTAAATAAAAAAACGGGGAACGCGGAGTTCCCCGTTTTAATGTTTAGCCTTCTTTATAGCGGAGCCACCTTAGGATTTCTTTCGGTGTTGCCGTTTTACCGTACATAAGCATGCCCACTCTGAAGATTTTGGCTGCCATCTGGATCATGAGCCAAGCGGTGGCAAGCAGTATGGCTCCGGATGTAAGCGTTTGCCACAGAGGTAACGCCGTAAGCCCGCTGCGGAGCATCATAATGGCAGGGCTAGTAAAGGGGAAGAAACTGGCAAAGATGGCTACCGTCCCATCAGGGTTGGAAATGACCGGGACTAAAAACAGCATAGATAACATGGGCAGCATAATGACGAGTCCCTGTGAATTTCCGGCACTCTGGGCATCTTCCATCGTGGCACCCAAGGCTACAAAGATGGAGCTGAACAAAAGATAACCCCCTAGGCTGAAAAAGAGCAGAACCGGAAAGTTTATTCCGGCCAGCGCTTCAAGTACGGGAAATTCCAAGAAGTAAATGGCAATGGGCAGGCCTAGTGCGACCCAGACAACCATCTGGATGATGCCTAAAATAAAATGGCCAATAATCTTGCCCTGCATTAAAGCACCGGGCCGAATGGAGGAGAGGACTACCTCGGCCATGCGGTCCCTTTTTTCTTGCAGTGCGCTCAGCATGAGCATGCTGCCGGAAGATATGATTAGGATAAACACTAAGAGGGTAAAGACCGCGGAGGCGGCAATTTGTGCTCCGGGCAGATCCAGCTCTTTATCCATGGGCACCTGCGTGACCTGCGCCGGAGAGGTGAGGAAGATAAGCTGGTCCGGGCTAATTTCGGACATGGCCAGCCGCCTCTGCTGCAGAAAGGCCGTTAGGCCCGTTCTTACGGCACTTAGGCTTTCGGTATCGCGATCATTGAACATCAAGTCTATTTGCCCGGTGGACAAGAATTCAGGTGTCAGGTGAAAATAACCGCTGACCTTATCTTTCCTTACTTTTTCATCGATTGAGGCGGCGTCACTATGGTGCACAAGGCTGATGTTTTCGGGCAGCAGTGTCTGCAGCGCAGCCGTACCCTCTATTTTATCAATCAAGTAATATGTAACAGAGGCGGGTTGGTTCCAGCGTTCCAAGATGTGCGGCGCCCCACCGAAGAGGGCCATCAACAGAGGTGTGAGCAGTAGGCCCAAAATGAATTGTTTGTTCGTAACATTGCGCATAACTTCCCAGCTGGCAATTTTCCAGACACTACGCAACTTCGGCACCCCCTTGGGCAATTTTAACAAAGATGTCATGCAGCGAAGGGCGGCTGATACTCATCTCCCTGATCTCGAGAGTTGCGGGCAGCTGCTGCAAAAAGTCCGTGGGCCGGACCCCCTCTTTCAGGGTGAAATTGTAGCGTCCTTCGTTGAACTGTTCGTAATTCTCCACAAGGCCCGTTGCGAGAATGGCGGTGGGGGCTGTGGATGATAATAGATTTACCTTGAAGTTGCCGTAGCGCTCTCTAATGGACTGGAGATCCCCTTTAACCACCTCTCGGCCTCGGTGAATTAGAAAAATATCATCACAGACTTCTTCTACCATGTTCATCTGGTGGCTTGATAAAAGAACGGTTGCGCCCGCATCGGCCAGGGCGCGGACCTCTTTTTTGAATTGGTCCTGGCTGACCGGATCTAAACCGGTAAAGGGCTCGTCCAGCACAATAAAGCGCGGTTCGTGGAGTACGGCCGCGGTAAACTGAACTTTTTGCGCCATGCCCTTCGAAAGGGTCTCGATTTTTTTATCGGCATAATCTTCCAGATCAAACTTGCGCAGCCAGTTTAGGGCTCTTTTTTTTGCTTCTGCTTTGGGTACGTTCTTTAAGCCCGCCAAAAAGAGTAGAACGGTCATTACCTTGGCTTCTTTGTACAAACCTCGTTCTTCGGGCAAATAGCCTATCGTCTCCAGCGGAATTCCGCTGGTGCGCACACCCCTATCGGTAAATAGGACTTGTCCCCCGTCGGGGGCGGTAATGCCCATAACCATCCGTATGATAGTTGTTTTACCTGCGCCGTTGGGGCCCAGTACCCCCAAGATTTTCCCCTGGGGGGCCTGAAAAGAGACATTGTCAACAACTGTGGCAGTGCCGTAGGTTTTGTGGATTCCTTCAACCTGTAGACCATCCATATGTAAGTTTTCCCCCTTTCGTATTCTGTTTAGAATTATAGCATAGATAAGGAGGGGATTGTGAAATATTTACAAACTTGGCGGACAAAAAGGCCGGATCAGATGACCCGGCCGCTGCGAATTTGACCGTTTAAAACCAATAAACGACTGTGACCTTAGCTGTGATCTCAATTTCACCAGGAGTAATGCTTGTTTCCGCTTCTTTCCCGAAAGCCGCGGCCCGCATAACCATCGTATCCTGTAGGGCAACATAGCTGCCGTAGTCTTCGTTAAGCGAGAATATGCCGTGCAGCGTAATTCCGGCGCTTTCTGCCATGGCCTCCGCTTTCATTTTGGCCTGTTTAACTGCGTTTTGCAGAGCCTGCAGTTGGAGTTCTTGCTTGTCGGCAAGATCAAAACTGATTCCCTGCACTTGGTTGGCGCCTGCCTTTACTGCGGCATCCACAATTTGCCCGACTCGGTCTAGGTTCTCAGTGATGATTGTAATTCTATTTTGGACCTGGTAGGTAGTGATGGTCTTCTCCTCCGGCGTATTTCTGTTCACTACCTGATTGTAGCTGTAAATATTAAAACCACTTGTACTGATTTCGCCTTCAGTTAACCCCAGAGCTTTGAGGGCGGCCATCACCTTGGCCATACGTTCCGCATTTTCCGCCGCGGCTACCTCCGCGGAGGGGTTAGATGTCTCAACGCCTAAAGTGATATGGGCGGTATCGGGTGCGGCACTGATAACCGCATTGCCTGTTACCGTCAGGCGTCTGTTTTCCGGTATAGATGCTGCCGAAACACTGATTCCAGTCACTGCCAATCCCAGAACTAACACAACGGGAAGAATAGCTTTTCTCAATTTGTTTAACATTGTATCTTCCTCCTATTTTTCCACCGTAATTCTTTGTTCTCCGCTGATCGCATAAAGACCATCTTCTTTTTGTAAAACCCCCTGCACAATCAGGCGGTATGTGCCCGGGTCAGCCGGGGCGTTCAGCGTTAGGACAGAGTCCCCCACTAAATCCGCCGCAGCTAACGGGTGTTCCGCCTGCAGCTCCTCGCCCCCTTCCGCTGTATTTACCCGCCAGATTGCCAGGCGGGGCGGTTGGGTAGTTTCGGATTCCGCGAGGAGCAGTCGCAGATCCAGAGCGATTTCAATCCGTTCCCCTCCCTGGACATGCAGCGCTTCATCGGGCATGAGTGCGGTGAAGGTTTGCATGCGCGGTGCAAATTTCGGTTCGGGCACCGCAGGGGGCGGTAAATTCATGCGTAAGGCCAAAGCGAGCAAAAGTGCCGCTGCTGTACCAAGCCACAGGGGCCTTTTTTGCCACCAGGATTTGCGCGGCTGTAATTTGGCCGCAATGTTTTCCCAAACTCGGTCAGCAGAGCCGTTCCAGGTGCTATTTTGTTCCAATGCCTCTATGATTTGTTCATCTAAGGCCATTTTAGCTGCCCCCTTCCAATTCGGTAATTTGTCGTTTCAGCCGCTGCCGGGCGGTGTACAGGCGAGATTTTATCGTTGATACGGGAAGCCCCAGCACCTCCGCGGTTTCTGCTTCAGTCAGCCCCGAAACATACTTCAGCAAAAGGGGCAGGCGGTGGTTGTCATCCAGCTCGTTGATGGCGGCAAAAAGGGCATCGAGCTTTTCTTTTTCCAAAAGATGCTCTTCCGGGGCAAAGGTGCGGTGCGGGTTCTCCAACTCCAAGTCAAAGGGCAGTTCCCCGCGCTGTATGCGCCCCTTAGTTCGCTTCGCCTTATTGACCACAATCCGGGTAAACCAGGGCTGAAACGGCCTGCCGTCCTGAAAGGAGCGGAGGGAGCGAAACGCCTGCAAGAAGGCCTCTTGAACCGCATCTTCCGCGGTTGCCCAGTTGCGGGTGACAAGATAGGCCAGCCGTACCGCGCTATCCACGTGGCGGCGGAAAATGGCTTCCATGGCGTCTTGAGCACCCTGTTTGGCCAACGTAATTAACTGCTGTTCTGTACGGTCCAGACTGATCCCCCCCTTTACCCTTTCACTTTATATATCCTTCGAGGCTAGCAAAAGTTTATGATTCGCCAAAGTTTCTTTCTGCAAACTTTTTCCAATCCCCTCTAAAGCAGTACTAATTCCCGATTTCGGCCCGGGCAGGAAAGATTTGGTTAGCACAGAATAGAGTAATGTAATACGAAAAGGGAGGCGTGCTCATGAAAAAGATAGCGATTGTAAGTTTCACAGGTGAAATGCCCTGTTTTGTCCATGTTCTACTCAACGTTTGGAACTACCATGAACGGGGGTACGAAGCGGCTTTGATTATTGAAGGCGCTTCAGCGGCCAGGCTGGCCGATATTGGCAGCACACCGCAGGCCGGGCTGTGGGAAAAAATAAAACAGGCGGGACTTGTCAAATCAGTTTGTAAGGCGTGCGCTGCCCAAATGGGTACGCTGGACTTGGCTGAAGGCCAGGGCTTACCCATAGATGCCGCTTTAGCGGGTCATTCCGACTTAGAGGCCTTTACGGCACAGGGCTTCCAAATCATTTTGTTCTAATAGCGGGGTAGGTGGTACTCTGTGAGTGAAAATATGCAGAAGATACAAGAAGCAAGGCAAGCTGCTCGTCGAACGCTCACTCTGCTTGACGAGGCAAAGCAGCAGCTGAGCAGCGCTCGCAATTGGGGTATTTATGATCTACTGGGCGGTAAGTTTTTCACAAGCCTGATCAAGCATGATAAGATCGATAAGGCGGAGCGTCTGTTGCGGCAGGCGCAGGAAAGCCTGCATCTACTGCAGAAAAAAGTGGGGGATGTGGACTTTAGCCTGCAGCCTGCGCTGCAGATCTCCGATTTGGAGCGGTTTATGGACATTGCCTTGGACAACATCATCTCCGATTGGATGGTTCAGAGCAAAATTCAAAGCCGCCTGCAGGATCTAGAAAGGATAGCTGTGCAGGTGCGCCGTTTGTCAGATAGGCTGGAACACCTAGAGCGGGAGGTCATGTGATGCAGGCAGAGGATGTGGATTGGAACGCCTTGTGCTTAGAGTTGGAAAGGGCGGCCGATACAGCAAGGGCGGCGGGGATGGCCGCTTATATGCGGGGCAAATTCGTCTTTTTGGGTATCGCTACGCCGCAGAGGCGTAAGATCTGCCGGCCGTTTTTTCGCGAGGCGAAGCAAAAAGAAACCATTGATTGGGCCTTTGTGGCCTTCTGTTGGGAGCAGGCGCCGCGGGAATATCAATATGCTGCGGTAGATTACTTGCGCACTCTTAAACAGTTTTTGGCCTTTGATGATTTGCGTGAACTTCAGAACCTGATTCAGGCCAAATCTTGGTGGGACACTGTGGATAGCTTAAGCGGGCTTGTGGGCCATCTCGGCCTACAGTACCCGGGTGTTGATCAAGTAATGCTGGAGTGGAGCGGTGCGGAGGATATTTGGCTGAGGCGCACCGCAATTATTCACCAGCTTGCGCGTAAAGAACGCCTGAACACGGTGCTGCTGGAAAAGATTCTGAGCAATAACCTGGCGCAAACAGAGTTTTTTATCAATAAAGCGATTGGCTGGATCTTAAGGGATTACAGCAAGACGGATCCCCGGTGGGTGCAAGTCTTCATCGAAGAAAACAAACAGCGGATGGCAGCCTTAAGCATACGCGAGGCCAGCAAATACCTGGATTGAACGCGGCCTTAGAATTCCGCCCATTGGAAGGATTGCTCATGCAGATGTAGAAGTGAAAAAAGACGCGCTTAGCGCACTAGGGCATCTACCGGCTAATACCGAAACGTACATCAGATTAGTTGATGATGAATGCGGGGTGGCACTGTGAGGGGTTTTATCAGCAGAATTTATATTCTCGGACTGGCCTTTATTGCTATTGTAGCTTTGACCACGTTTGCAAGCCACTCTTATTACAGGGCTTCCCTTGAACAAGAAATGCAGCGCAATATTGATTTCAAATTAGAAAATATTGTGGAGAAGATCTCCGGTGAACTACTCCATGTGGAAAGCATTCTTGATGCCGCTGAGATTGTTGTGGAATTGGAAAAAGACAACGATGATCAAATACTAGAATTCTTTCGGCAGACATTGGCGCAAAACAGTTCTCTAATCTCCATTTACTTGGGTACTCCGGATAACAAAACGATTTACGCTGACGATTGGATGCCGCCGGCTGATCTTATTGTACCCAGTAGGCCTTGGTATATTGCCGCAGTTGAAAAACGGGATCTAATTTTCACAGCGCCCTACCCCGATGCGGCGGCGGATCGCCTGGTGGTGACCATGGCCAAACCCGTTTATGAGGACGGCAGGCTTTTGGGCGTCGTGGGCGTTGACAAGTCTTTGGAGGCAATCATCGCGCTTTTAGACAGAGAAAAGGCCTCCGAGCGGGGGCATTCCTTTTTCTTTACGGGGGACGGCGAGATTGTCGTACACTCCGAGGAAGGCTATGAAGAGCCTGAATTAACCAACCTTTGTTCTGTGCTTGACTGTGGGCTGTTGGCGCAGCCGCGGGGGGTTGTGCGCACGATTTTGCATGGCCGGGACGGGTATTTGCGCTGGGAAGCCCTGGAAAATTTGCAGCTGATTGTGGGTACATTTGCGCCGTTGGATGATTTTATCGATCGCCGCGCTTTTAATGTGCAGATGATTGCGGTTACGCTAGTAACCTCCATAGTGGTCTTTTGTTTGTTATTTGTCTTCCAAAGAACATATATTATTAAGCCGATTAGGGATTTGGATCGCGATGTTATGGCCATTTCGGTCGACGATCTTAGTTACCGCCTGGCAATTGATGAGACCCATGCTTTTCCCGCGTTAAGGCAGACAATCAACAATACACTGGCCAAAACGCAAGAGCATTTCGAGAATGTTATGTATCAGCAGGAAGAATTGGGGGCCGCCTATGCCCAGCTGGTGGCACATGAAAAGCAGCTTCAGACTCAATATGATGAGATCAAACATCAGGAAGCGCGAATTCGGTTCTTAGCCGATCATGACCCTTTGACGGGCTTGTTAAACCGCAGAAAATTTACGGAAGATGTGGAACGTGCCATGGACGAAGGGGGCAGCGGTGCGGTTTTAATGCTTGATGTTGATAACTTTAAAGTGATCAATGATACACAGGGGCATGTTTATGGGGATAAAGTGCTGCAGTTTGTGGCGGGTGTTTTAGAAGACAACCCACGGCAGGATGTGACCGCCTATCGTTTTGCCGCTGATAAATTTTTGGTTCATATCAAGGGTGAAAGCGAGCCCGCAGAGATAACCCGCTGCATTAACGCAATTGTGGCCAGTATGCACGGAATTCGCATCATTGACGGTAAACGGGCCCATATTACGGCGAGTATCGGGGTTGTTCGCTACCCCTTCCACGGGACTACCGTTGAGGAACTTTTGATTAAGGTGGATATCGCCCTGCACAACGCCAAGAATGCCGGCAAAAATCGCGCTCTGTTTTTTGAAGAAAACATGGCAGCTACCTTCAGCCAAAAGGTGCATATAGAGCAGATGCTGGTGGAAGCACTGCAAGTCTTGAATTTTAAATTGCTGTATCAGCCCATTATCAACGCGCATACGGGCGAAACTTCCTATTTTGAAGCCCTGATCAGAATTAAGGGGGAAACCATGTCCCCTTCAGTTTTTATCGCCGTGGCGGAAGAGTCCAACTTAATTTTGCCCATTGGTCGTTGGGTCATGGAAGAGGCCATCAGCCAATTGATAAAATGGCAGCGGGCGGGCAAAAAGGTCACACCCATTTCAATTAATCTTTCAACCAAACAGTTTTACGACGATGGGCTGGTGGACTTTCTAGAAGAGCAGCTGGCCCGGTATGATCTTGAACCGACGCTTTTGGAGATGGAAATCACCGAGACCGTTTTAATCGGCAATCCGGAGGAAGCGCTGGAGATAATTAAACGGATGAAAGAATTAGGGGTGAGAATATCTCTGGATGATTTCGGCACCGGATATTCTTCCATAAACTATATTACACGGATGCCCGTAGATCGGATTAAGCTTGATCGCAATATGACGGAGAAACTAGGTGAAAACATTGCTGTAATGGAGGGTTTGGTGGCCATAGCCCACGGATTGGGCATGGATGTGGTGGGAGAAGGTGTAGAAACTCTAGAAGAGGCGCGGCTGCTTAGGGAAGTGGGCTGCGATTATCTGCAGGGGTTTTTGTTCTCGGTTCCAGTTGGACCGGCTGAGGCCGGGAAATTAATAGGAGCAAGTTTTGAGCAGTTTATTAAATTTGACCTTTAGCCGTTATCCGGCGGGGTTAAGGATGGAAGGGAATATTCAATGGCAAATCATGAAAAATTAAATAAACAATTGGCGGGCGGCGTGATCATGGATGTGGTGGACGCTGAGCAAGCGAAGATCGCCGAAAAGAGCGGCGCAGTTGCAGTTATGGCCCTAGAAAGGGTACCGGCCGACATCAGAAAAGAAGGCGGGGTGGCCAGAATGTCCGATCCCCGTTTGATAGAAGAGATTATGGAAGCTGTGTCCATTCCGGTCATGGCCAAGGTCAGAATCGGCCACTTTGTCGAGGCTCAGATTATCGAGGCCTTAGGCGTGGATTATATTGATGAAAGCGAAGTCTTGACGCTGGCGGATGATGTCTTTCATATTGATAAAAGAGCCTTTAAGACGCCCTTTGTCTGCGGTGCACGTAATTTAGGCGAGGCCCTGCGGCGGATTGGCGAGGGGGCTGCCATGATCAGGACAAAGGGCGAGGCGGGCACGGGCAACGTGGTAGAAGCGGTAAGGCATATGCGCACCGTCATGGCGGAAATCCGCCGTTTGTCCAATCTACCCAAGGAAGAAATAATGATCGCTGCCAAACAGATGGGCGCACCCTACGATCTGGTTTTGGCCGTTGCAGAAACGGGTAAACTACCCGTGCTCAATTTTGCCGCGGGCGGGATTGCCACGCCGGCAGATGCCGCTTTAATGATGCAGCTGGGCTGTGACGGTGTTTTTGTGGGCTCGGGCATCTTTAAATCGGAAAATCCCGCCAAGATGGCTGAGGCGATAGTGCAAGCTGCTAAGAATTATGATCAACCGGGCGTGCTCTTGGAAATATCTCGGGGGCTGGGTGCCGCCATGGCGGGCCTAGAAATCGAGACTATACCCACAGAAAGTAGATTTTCTGAGAGATAATTACGAAAAGACTTGATAAAAAGATAAC
>CAZVDE010000009.1:0-35729 GCA_964626065.1 uncultured Clostridiaceae bacterium
ACTCCTGTTTATGATACCACAAATTAGGTGATGCCGCTAGGTAGTTCTGCGGCAGCGTGCACCCCAGCCGGCCAAGAATTTGCCGTCCCGCCAAATCTCAATAATCTCGCATTGATTCGGGCAGCGGTCACAAATATAGCTTCTGCTCTTGTGCGTGCTTTCCAAAAAACTACCCCCCATAAACCTTGTGGACCCGCCCAGGCGCTGCAGATGTTCTTGGGCCAGCAGCGCCGCCCCTATCGCCCCCATTACATCGTAATGGGCGGGCACGAAAACTTCGTGCCCCAGCTCTTCCTGCAAAAATCGACGCATGCCTAAATTAGCGGCAACGCCACCTTGGAAGAAAAAAACCGGCTGAAGATCTTTGCCCTTGGCCACATTATTCAAATAGTTGCGCACCATGGCCTTGCAAAGGCCCGCCACAATATCCTCCATGCCGTGCCCCAACTGCTGTTTGTGAATCATGTCCGATTCTGCAAAGACAGTGCAGCGCCCCGCAATGCGTACCGGATTCTTGCTGTGTAAGGCCAGCTCGCCAAATTCCCCGATGGGAATACTCAAGCGCACCGCCTGTTGATCTAGAAACGAACCGGTACCGGCCGCACAGACTGTATTCATGGCAAAGTCCACTACAACACCATCGCGCAGCACGATCAGCTTGGAGTCTTGGCCGCCTATTTCCACTATCGTTGCCACCCGGCGGTTTTGCTGCAAAGCCGCCACCGCGTGGGCGGTAATCTCATTTTTAACCACGTCCGCCCCCAGCACCGCGCCTGCCAACTCCCTTCCACTGCCCGTGGTTCCCACGCCCAGGATATCCCAATCACCCGCGGCATGCATCATGCGCAGGCCCGTTCGCAGCACTTCGAGGGGGGCACCTTGGGTACGCAAATATTTTTTCCAAACCACAGCCTCCCGCGCCGGTTGCTGGGGGGCAAACAAAATAAAATTAGTGCTCACACTACCCACATCCACACCCAAATAGACCTTTTGTTCCGCATCGCTAGACATGGACGGACCGCCTCCTCTCCACAAGATCGACAAAGGCCTCCAGCCTTGTCCGGATCCCCGTTTCGGAGGAATGCTCATCCACAACTAAGGACATAATGGGCATGCCGCTATCGGCGCTCACTTGGGGTAAAATGCCCTGGGCCACTACCTCCGGCATACAGGCCAGGGGCAAAATATGAATCACACCGCCCAAGCCGAGGCGAGCCAAATCAACGCTGCGCGCCACCGATTCCAACCCATGGCCGCCGATGAAACCGCGCAAGTAACCTCGGGCAGATTTTTGCAGGGGTACAAGATGGGATCGACCCACAAGTTTCTTGAAAATATGATCTTCCACCCAGCTTTGCAAACTAACGGTACGGACCACCTCAACCCCCAGTTCCCCCAGGCGGATTTCTATATTCAAATTAGCAAAGGGTTCCACAAGTGTATAGATTTCACCCACCAAGCCGATGCGCAAGGGGGGCCGGCCATTGTCGGGCAGGCACAGAGCGTCAAAACGTGCCGCGGCGGCGCGGCATACTTCCTTTAATGCACCGATATTCTCAACCCTGCGCACCTCTGCCAGCAAGCGGTTGAGCAGTTGGGATGCGGCTCCCTTCCTTAACTCCCCCGGACGGGCTTTTAGCGCTAGCTTCTCCAACCATTCCACTGCCTCTAATTTGGCCCAGGCCAGTTTGGCCTTCCGAATTAGGTTTAACGGCTGCGTTTGGCCCAGCATGGTGCGGAGAAACCGCCCCGTGCCTTCCGGGTATTTGCCGGGCGGCTCTATTGTCAAAAAACGGATATCACAGCCCGCCTGCCGCAGCAGAATCCTTTGTATTTCACCATAATAGCCCAGGCGGCAGGGTCCGCACCCCCCGATCATTAAAACGCTGTTTGCACCGGCCTCTATGCCTTCCAACATGTTGCCGAGGATGATCTTAAACGGCAGGCAGGCATGTTCAGGGCTGAGTGCGCTGCCCAACTCCAAGGTACGTTTCGTGCCCGGTGGCGGGGTAACCGTTTCGTGGCCTAAACCGGCCAACAATTCTTCTATGGAAATGTAGGCGTTACCTAAGTGGGGATAGGTGATTTTCATAGCGGTTTTCCGTCCTTTCCAAGAGATCGCAAAACGCCTCCAAACGGGTCAAAGTCCCCAGTTCGCACGTGTGCTCATCCAGATGCAGTTCCAATTTAGGTACATTATGGCCCGCTGCCCATTCCTGCACAAAAATGCTGAGCAGAGATTGGGCGCCGCAGCCAAAAGGGGCGGCGGTTACCAGGCCGTCCACCTCAGTCAAAAATTCTTGCGCCGCCCTCCAAGACTGCCTAGTTTCTGTCCAGAAGAAGGGCTTGTTCATGGGCAGCGCGGCGTTTCCCGGCCCTTCCAAATCGGCGTTGGCCGCGGTGAGAACGTTGGCACCAAGCTGCTCTAGGCGGCCCACCAGATTTCCGCTCAGGAAAGGATCGTCCGTGAGGTAGCGGGGTCCCAGAAGCAGCAGGCTTTTACCTTTTGTCTCAGCACAGCACCGCAAACGCTGTTCAAAGGACGACTGGGATTTTAGTGCCGTTCTCCAGCTGCGGCGCACATGTTTTCCTGCCGCGTGCTGCCTGCCGAAACGGAGATAACAGGCCTGTAGGGCTCGGGGCCCCTTCCTTCCATCCAAAACGGGGCTGAGGATCTCGGTCTTGCCGGGTAAATACTGTCTAATTAAATCGGGCAGCCCCAGAAAGTTGGGGCAAGTATATTCTGCCCGGCCCACACTGATGATTTGGGGAAGAAAGATTAAATCCACCCCGGCGCGACTTAAGGCCAGCACATGGCCGACGCATGCTTTGACCGGCAGACACATGCCGTCTACGCATGAAGAAAGCCCCCACTCCAAGATTTCCTTGTTCGTCGGGGGCGAAACCACTACTTCGAAACCTAGGCCTGTTAAAAACGATTCCCAAAGCGGATGGAAGTGGAAATAGTACAGGGCCCTCGGTATCCCAAGAACGGGCATAGCAGTTACCTCCTCCCCTTTTTTTGACCTTTTGCCTGAATATCCTCGGGGTTAGTAAGCCGCGGCCGAAAGGCAACGTAGGGTATGGGATAGCGAAACATAATCCGCAGTAGGGCGGCGCCATCGAAGGGCACTAGAGGCCACAAATACGGAATTCCAAAAGATTTAGTTAGGCCAAAAACCAGGACGGTAAATAGAAATGTTATACCTAAACCCCACCAGCCCGCCACGACAGTCCCAAAGAAGAGCAGGTAGCGGAACAGCCTGATCGCGAAACTGAATTCGATACTCGGGGTAGCAAAACCGCACACTGCCGTTACCGCGGTATACAATATTGTTTCGGGCGTAAACAGCCCCACGTCCACCGCAAATTCGCCGAGCAGGGCCGCACCCACCAAACCTAAGGAGGTCGCCAGAGCATCGGGGGTGTGGATTAGGGCCATGCGGATCAGGTCGAGGCCCACTTCTAAAAGAAAAAACTGAACCCACAAAGCCAAACGCCCCGGTTCTTTGGGGCCGATGAAATCAAGCCATTGGGGCAAATTGGGGCTCATCGCCAGCGTATACCACAGGGGGATCAAAACGAGTGAAGCAAAAATCCCGGCAGTCCGCACCCAGCGCAGATAAGTCCCAACCGGGGGATTTTGAAAATACTCTTCTGCGTGTTGCGTAAAATGCCACACCGTAACGGGTATCATGAGCACGAAGGGAGTGGTATCAACCAAAATGACAATATGGCCCTCCAGTAAATGGGCGGCGGCCACATCGGGCCGCTCCGTATAGCGGGTGACCGGCAAAGGGTTAAGTACGGTACCCAAGATGTATTCTTCCAAATTTTTACCGCCCATGGGCAGGGCGTCCCTATCTATTGCCCCGATTCTGTCTTTGACCTCCTGCACAAGACTATCATCGGCTATATCAGCTATATACCCAATCAAGACGTCAGTTTTGGAGCGCCTGCCCACCTGCAGCGCTTCGAAGCGTAAATTGGGATCGCGCAGGCGCCTGCGAATGAGATTGACATTAAAAATTGCCGTTTCTACAAACCCATCGCGAGAACCGCGGGTCACCCTTTCCAGCGCGGGTTCTTCCGAACCCCTTGTCACATACTGGCGCACATCCAGTACCACCAGGCCCTGTATGCCGTCAATGAACATCAGCATCGGCCCCGAAAGGACCTGGTCCATCCCTGCCTCCAGATCATCGGCCAGGGTTACCTCAAAAAACGGGACCGCTTCTTGCACTAACTGCTGCAGCGAGTTTAACGTTACACCCAGGCGGGGAATCCTCTGCAGCATTTTCATGATGTCAATCACCGCCGCATCATTCACGAAACCGTCGAAAAAAACCAAGGCGGCCTGCTTATGGGCTATTTTGAATTTGCGGATCACCAAATCGAAGGTTACCCCAAACCCTAATTCCCTTTTTAACACGGCCAAGTTATCTGCCAAATTTTTGGAAACAGCATATCTTTCTTTCGGCAAGACCATTCCTCCAAACAAAGCAAGCGCCCCTCATCAGAGCGCTGGCGCTACTTTACGGAGCACTTTTGCATGTTGCGGATGTTACCGAATCGTGGTCGGTACAAACAAATCAATAATCCCGATTACAAAAGCGGCAAGCAAAGCCCCGATTACTGAAACTGCCATGCCGGGCACAACAAATTGTGTCGCCCAGATAATCACCGCTGAAACTAAAAATCCCACAACACCCCGCCCGTAAGGAGAAACGGCCTTGCCGAGCAGGCTCTCAACCACCCAGCCTAACGCCGCTATTATGATCGCCGCGAACAGGGCGTGGAAAAAAGTCAAAGGCTTGAAACCGGGAAGGATAAATCCCACCAACATCAGCACTAAGGCTGATACAATAAAGCGCACTATGGCCCCCATCCAATCCACTGCCTATCACCCCACTTCTAAATTTGCTGAACCTAGTGTAACCAAAAAACGGCCCGGTTATGCCGAGCCGTTTAATCTAACTATTTAGTTCTCCACCTGAAAGGCAACCTGCACATTGGCTCGGTAGCCCGTGATATCCCCGTGTTCGTTCACCCGGCCGGTCCAGTTCACCACTTCCACACCGGTTATGCCCCGCAGTGTCTTAGCGGCTTCTTTCACCGCCACCTGCACCGCATCCTCCCAGCTTTGTTCCGATTGGCCCACCAACTCTATGATCTTCACCACATCTGCACCCACGGGTATCCCCCTTTTTTGGGTAGCATACCCGAAATCCCCTGACCTTAGCCCAAAACCTCCAAGCACAGCCGCAGCAAGTTGCCGCCCATTATTTTTTCAATGGCATCTTCCGAGTAATCTCGCTTGGCGAGAAGTGCCGCAATAATATGGGTTTGGGAGCAATTATCCAGGCCCTCCGGCGTATCGGAAATGCCATCGAAATCGCTGCCCAGGCCCACTGAATCAATTCCTCCTACATTCACTAAATAGTCGATATGCCGAACAACATCGGCGGCGGTGGCTTTGCCCCGGGAAGAAAGGAAAAGGGTAAAAAAGTTCACCCCAATCACCCCTCCCCCGTCAGCAATGGATCTAATCTGCTCATCGGACAGATTGCGGGGATGATCGCAGAGCCCCTTCGCATTAGAATGGGAGGCAATGATGGGGCTGGTGCTTACTTCGATTACATCCCAAAATCCCGGTTCGTTTAGGTGAGATACATCAACCAACATTCGCAAGCGATTCATCTCTTCCACTGCTTCCCGGCCGAAGCGGCTTAATCCGCCTTCTGCACCTTCCATCTGGCCGCTGGCTAAATCATTGCGGAAATTCCAGGTTAACGTTAAAAGGCGCACACCGAGCCGGTATGCATTGCGCAGATGCGCCAACTTGCCCTCTAACGCTTCGCCACCCTCAATCGCCAGCAGGCAGGCTAAACGGCCGCTTTGCCGCGCCCGGAGAATATCTTGGCCCGAGCCGGCAAAACATAAATCATCTTTGTAATCCTCCATAAGCCGCCAAAAAAGATCAATCATCTCCAAAGTATTATGCAGGGCTAATCCATGATAGCAGCGGGGGTGAACAAAGGCCGCCCAAAACTGGGCACCCAATTTGCCGCGGCGAATCTGGCCTAAATTAACGTGGCCTTGCTCTGCTTCAAGTGTCTGCCGGGAAAGCAGCAGGCGCGATAGTGTATCAATATGTGCATCAAAGATCAGCATATTAGATTCCCTCCCGAATAAAAAACAAGAGCCTGCCCTATTGGGCAGGCCGCTCCGTAATCTCACCTAGGTTCCACAATGAGTTTCATCGCGGTCCGTTCTTCGCCATCAATCATAACATCAGTAAATGCGGGAATACAGACCAAATCCACTCCACTAGGGGCCACAAAACCTCTGGCAATTGCCACTGCTTTCACTGCTTGGTTTAAGGCGCCGGCACCGATCGCCTGCATTTCTGCGCGTCCTTCTTCGCGAATCTTCCCAGCTAGTGCACCTGCCACTTTGTTGGGCACAGATCGAGCCGACACTTTTAATACTTCCATGTAGAGTGACCTCCTTTAGTAAAAACCTTACGTCATATGTAGTGTTATCGCTAATTATATTAGATGTATATTGGAAGATTCCTCTTTTTATGCACAATTATTCCAGTTTCAACCGAAAAATACCAGTTGCCGTACCATCTTCATTTAACTCGACAACAACACCGGTTAAGCGCGAAGGGCCCTTGGCTACCGGGAACCGAGCGGGCAATTGCGTTAAAAATTTGTTAATCACAACATCGGGATCCACGCCCAACACACTATGGATCGGCCCGCACATACCCAAATCGGTAATAAACGCGGTCCCCTGCGGCAAAATTTGCTCATCAGCCGTTAAAACATGGGTGTGCGTACCCACTACCGCGCTCACTTTTCCGTCCAAATAAAGTGCCAACGCTATTTTTTCGGAGGTGGCTTCCGCATGAAAGTCGATTATGCTGTGCTTTACGTGCTTAGGCAGTTCGGCCAAAATCTCGTCCGCGGCCCGAAAAGGACAGTCGAAATCCTGCATGAACACCCGGCCGATGAGATTGATCACGGCCACAGGGCCCAGACTTGTCTCCTGAATATAAACGGAGGAACCGGGCACGAGCGGCGGATAGTTGGCGGGGCGAAGAATACGAGGCTCAGATACGATATGAGCATACATTTCCCGTTGATCCCAGATATGATTGCCACTTGTGAGTACGTCAATACCCAAGGCAAAAAGTTCCTCTGCGACTTTCCTGGTCAAACCAAAACCGCCTGCCGCATTTTCCCCATTCGCTATTATTAGCTCGGGACGGTATTTGTCTCTGAGCATGGGCAGATGCTGGGCAACGATTTTCCTGCCCGGCCTACCGTAAATATCACCCAAAATAAGTACGTTCACTATTTACTCACCCCCGCCAGCGGCATGCTGAAGACCAAAACCCTACCATCCTGCCTAAATCCGGTCAAACGTTCCGGGCCCACAAGGGACGCGGCGGCAAGCAGCGCCTCGATCAGGTCGTTGTGTTCCCATTCATCTTCCGCTGCATCAGCCTGGCCCTCCCGCACCAAGGCGGTACCGCAGCTATCCCTGAGCAATTCGATGCTCAAGTTTAATTCTTCTATGGATAGGGTTGCCAAATCCCTTCTGATCTCCAAGACTGCAAGTTGGGAATTATAGGTAACTTTAAGTGAGTTGACGCTTGGCTCGGTTTTCTTCAATTTATGGAAAATAGAAAGATGGGACTTGTAGATGTCCGGGAAAAAAGCAAGATCGAGGCTTTCTTCGCCATCTCTGACCAAATATATGAAGCGCAGCGCCTTCTCCTGCGGTTCGTAGTGCACCGCACCAATTTCAGGATAACGGACCAAGAGCGAAACAAGCAAATCCACTTGAGATCCCACTTCATCCACTGCAACCCCTCCAATCCGAAAAAATAAAACCAGGCGGCTGCCTGGTTTTATTTCGCATATTCTACAGCACGTGTTTCCCGTATCACGGTCACCTTGATCTGACCGGGATATTCCAGCTCTGCCTCGATGCGTTTAACAATATCTCGGCTGAGCTGCACTGCAGCGGCATCATCTATGCGCTCGGGTTTTACCATAATGCGAACCTCGCGCCCGGCCTGAATTGCGTAGGACTTCTCCACTCCCTTAAAGGAACCGGCGATGTCCTCCAATTTCTGCAGTCGTTTGATATAGCTTTCCAAGGTTTCCCGGCGGGCACCGGGTCGGGCTGCCGAAATGGAATCCGCGGCCATGATCAATACCGCCTCAACGCTCGTTGCCTCATAATCACCGTGGTGACAGGCCATGGCGTGGATTACATCTTCATTCTCATTGTATTTCCTTAAAAGATCAATACCAATTTCCACATGAGTACCTTCGATTTCGTGATCTACCGCCTTGCCCAAGTCGTGCAGTAGCCCGGCGCGCCTGGCTAGACGGGCATCCACCCGCAGTTCGGCGGCCATGATTGAGGCCAAATGGGCAACTTCTATGGAATGCTGCAGCACATTTTGCCCGTAGCTGGTGCGAAAACGAAGCCTGCCCAGAAGTTTAACTATTTCAGGGTGTAAACCATGAACGTCCGCTTCTAAAGTAGCCTGTTCTCCCGCATCCCGGATCACAGCATCAACCTCTCTGCGAGCCTTTTCAACCATGTCTTCAATGCGAGCCGGATGAATGCGACCATCCGCGATCAGGCGTTCCAGCGCAATCCGAGCGATCTCCCGGCGCACCGGGTCAAACCCGGAAAGAATAACCGCCTCCGGCGTATCGTCAATAATCAAATCGATCCCTGTAAGCGTCTCCAAGGCCCGAATGTTCCGGCCTTCCCGTCCAATGATGCGGCCCTTCATGTCATCGTTGGGCAAAGATACCACCGAAACGGTCGATTCCGCCACGTGATCCGCGGCTGTCCGCTGAATCGCCAGCGAAATTATATCACGGGCTCTTTTCTCCGCTTCGTCCCGCGCCTGCGCTTCCAATTCACGGATAAGCTGTGCCGTTTCGTGTTTGATTTCATCTTCTACTCTTTTCAAAATCAAATCACGGGCTTCATCTGTTGTCAACTGCGAGAGCCTCTCCAGTTCCCTGCGGTGCTCCTCAAGCAGTTCTCCCATTTCTATTTGACGCTGCTCCATCTCACGGGTCTTGCGTTGTAGGCTTTCTTCTTTGCGCTCTATCGACTCGCCGCGCCGGTCCAAAGCCTCTTCCTTCTGAGTCACCCTTCTTTCAAACTGCTGCAATTCGGTGCGGCGTTCCCTGGCTTCCCGTTCCATTTCGGTCCGGAACTTGTGAATTTCCTCTCGGGCTTCAACCAGTGCTTCCCGCTTTTGTGACTCAGCTTCACGCTCCGCATCCTGCACGATTCGAACCGCTTCCTCTTCTGCCGAGCGAATGGTGGCCTCGGCAAAGACTTTGCGGATAAAATAACCGGCCACTGAAGCAACGATAGCGACCAATCCGAATTTAACTATTGTGAACATAAGATCGATACTATTCACCTCCCCCTTCCATTTCCTCCTTAGAAAAGAAAGCTGAGCCGAGACTCAGCTTTACTTTCGTTCGAGATCATTTTTCCAAGTGGTTTTTGTTTGCAAATAACCTCAGTAATGCGTGATTCGACAACCCAACTCAATTGTATTCTTTTTCAAGATCACTGTCAAGTAATTCACCCACCGCCCGGTTCACCGCTAACGGCGAAAAACCCCGCCTCTGCAGGGCCCCGTATAGGCGCCTTTTTAGAGTGGGGAAATCGGCATTTCCTGACCTTTTAAGATGCTCCAGGCCGCAGCGCCGGGCCAGCGCGCATTCTTCCTCTTCCGTATTAAGAACCTGTTCAATAATGGATTCTGCCACACCTTTATTGCGCAGTTCTAAGCGCAGTAGGTAATTGCCTCTGGGCCTGCTTAGGTTGCGGTATTCAACATAGTTCTCGGCATAACGCCGATCGTCAAGGTAACCCAGTTCTGTTAAGTAGGCAACTGCATCCAGCGCATCTTCTTCACAAAAACGCCGTTCCAGGCGGTCTTTGATTTCTTGAGTGCTGCGATCTCGGGCGGTCAGCAAGCGCAGCCCCGCCGCCCTAGCCTTATTCGTCTTCTTTTGCTCCAACTTCCTCTTCTCCCTTGCTTAAGCCAGCCGCCTGCCTAATAATCTCTTCCAGCTCGTCGGTGAGTTCGGGGTTTTCACGCAAAAATTCTTTCGCATTTTCCCGGCCCTGCCCTAAACGTAGATCACCATAGGAGTACCAAGCCCCGCTTTTGTTGATCACATCTAAGTCAGCGCCTAAATCAAGAATATCTCCGTGCCGGGAAATGCCCTCATTGTACATAATATCAAAGATTGCTTCTTTAAATGGGGGTGCCACCTTATTTTTTAGGACGCGCACGCGAGTGCGGTTGCCGACCATTTCGGTTCCCTGTTTAAGTGTTTCGATGCGGCGCATGTCCAAACGCACCGAGGCATAAAACTTAAGTGCGCGACCGCCCGGCGTAACCTCGGGGTTGCCGAACATGATCCCCACTTTCTCTCGCAGTTGGTTCGTGAAGATTACGGTACAATTTGATTTGCCAATCGCTCCGGTTAATTTGCGCAGAGCCTGGGACATCAGGCGCGCCTGCAGGCCCACGTGCGTATCGCCCATTTCGCCTTCGATTTCAGCTCTGGGGACAAGGGCCGCTACCGAATCCACTACTACCACATCTAACGCGCCGCTGCGTACCAAATGTTCGGCGATTTCCAAGGCCTGTTCGCCGTGATCGGGCTGAGAAATCAAAAGATTGTCAATATCCACACCCAATTTCCTGGCATAGCTGGGATCCAAGGCATGCTCCGCATCGATCATGGCCGCGATGCCTCCCCGTTTTTGGGCCTCAGCCATAATATGGAGAGCTAACGTGGTTTTCCCGGATGATTCGGGACCGTAAATCTCCACAACCCGCCCCCGAGGAATACCCCCGACACCCAAAGCAATATCCAAAGAAAGAGAACCGGTGGGAATCGTTCCTATGTTGAGTCTAGTACCTGTTTCACCCAATTTCATAATTGAACCTTTCCCGTATTGTTTTTCAATGCTTAAAATCGCTCTGTCCAACGCTTTTTGTTTATCGTCCATTCAATCCTGCTCCTTTCCTCTCCGTTATAAAACACTTGTTCGCCCAAAGACCATAGAAAAGGGAGAAACTTGGCAAAAAGGACCCAGCCTCCCCCGGGATAACGAACGGACCGCCTAGTCAGACGTCAGCGTATAATTTCTACATCCGAAACGGGATTCCTGCTATGCTCAACAAATGTTCTCTGGAGCGAAAAACTGGTGCCCAGGCCGGTAATGAATACGCTATCAACCGCCTTAAGCACTGGTTCACCGTCTTTGCGCACGAAATAAAGCAGGGCCAAGCTGTAAGGAACGGGCTCGCTGCTTTGAAATCCCCTGATTCCCGCGGCCCCCGTTGTCCCCGCATTAATATAGACGGTGCCCCCCTTTTGCTCAATGGCCGCCCGGTGACTGTGGCCGCAGGCAACCACCTGAAACAGCCCGGGCTGCATCTCCCGGGCTAAGCGATGGTTGTGCACCATGAAGATCTGGGGCCGCCTCTCCACCGCCTCCCAGAAAGCATTTAAATCCTGTGCCTGTCTTGCCAGTTCTTCCAAAGAAGCGGGTTCGGGCAGCAGCTTTTCTGCCGCCCAATCTTTGGCGCCCGCAATTTCCAGACCTAAAACGGTCTCAATCCGCCCATTAATAATAATCACATTGGGGATCGCGGCCAGCCTCTGCAAAACCTCGGGAGACTCGTGGTTGCCCGACACGAAGATGTAGGGCAGCTGCAGCTGTTCGATATGCGCGGCCACCTCCGCCTCAAGGGCTGTACCCCAGTCAGTGAGATCGCCCGTGTCCAGTACCAGATCCACCGGAAAATTCTCTATTACCTGTTTTACAAAGCGGTAGGCAACAGGGTTATTGTGAACATCCGATATATGGAGAGCCACAAGATCGGTATCTGCCAATCCCACCTGGCCCAGATCTTCCAATCGCTCCAAGGCGGAATAAAGATTGCCCGCTAAGACCCGCACCCTTTCACCCAGTTCGCCCACCTTGTCCGCCGCCTCCCAGGCTAAGTTTAAAGCCCAGGGGGCCGCTTCTATAATTCCTTCGTATTCAATGCGCTCAAAAGCCTGCAGATCATAGGAAAAGAAGAGCGCCCCCAGCAAAAAAACAATCACCGCCGCGCCCGTAACAGCGGCCCAAACCAGTTGTTTTAGCTCTCGCACGCCAAGGACGATCAAAGCAAAGATCGATCCCGCAACACCCAAAGCCACCAATTTCAGCGCAAAGACGACCAATAAATGCCGTACCTCCCGCTCTAATTCGACCCGCAGGGGTGTCAGCGTCTGTGGCATGGAAAAGACAATGGAGCGCAAGAAGGCCAGATTGACGCTTCTTACTTCCAGATTCAGCCGAACGGGCAGCCAGTGAGTGGCGGCCCTAATCTCGCCTATGGGCGGCAGTAAAATTCTGGTAAGGCCCCTGGAACCCAGATCCATGCTTAAATTAACGACTAAAGCGAAGGAACGATAATCAATGCCCGAGAATAGATTCACAAAAAAAACAATGCCCAAAACGGCAAAAAGGAGCGGCAGATAGCGCTGCCGGCGCCGGCTCAAAGCACGTTCGCGCACGCACATCCATCCTTTTTGGCTTATTCAGCATCTCGATTGTAACCACAGCAGGCGCAGCGCGGCCAGAGCGGCGCGCTCCTTGATTTCCACCCTGCAACCCTGCCAAAGATGCCGTTCGACGATAGTATCACCTGAGGAAGCGATGGCAATGTATACAAGGCCCACCGGCTTTGCTGCACTACCGCCCCCCGGGCCCGCAATACCTGTAACCGCCAGGCCGAAATCGACTTTTGCTTTGCGGCGCACCCCTTCCGCCATGGCCGCGGCTACTGCCCGGCTGACTGCCCCATGCTGCGCCAGCAGATGGCCCGGCACTCCCAAGTCTTCCTGTTTGGTCCGGTTGCTGTAAACTATATAGGCCTGCCGGAAATAGGCCGAACTGCCCGGCACATTTGTCAAGGTGTGGCTGATCAACCCTCCGGTACAGGATTCTGCCACCGCGACACACAGCCCTTGCTCGGTAAGCTGTTCGCCGATTACCTCTTCTAAACTCTTGTCATCTTTACTGTATAAGTAATCCCCCGCCCGGCGAGTGATTTCCTCCTCCAGGGGCCGCATCAGTTCTAAACCGGCGCGACGTGAAGCGGCACGAGACGTTAAGCGGATGCGCACCTTTCCCCCCGCTACGTATAGAGCAAGAGTTGGATCAGATTGCTGCCTAAAAAGATCCCCAAGCATATCCTCCAGCCTCGATTCCCCGATGCCGATAAAATTGAGATTGCGTGTGACCAAACGCTGTCCGCCGCAAGCGTGTTTTAAAACCGGTTCTACCTCCCGCTCAAATATGGCCCGCAGTTCATCCGGGACGCCGGGCAGCGCGACTATAGATTTACCATCCACGTCCAACCAAAATCCGGGCGCAGTACCCACCGGGTTGTGGAGAACCCTGCTGGCTCGAGGAAACAACGCCTGCCTGCGGTTATGGATCGGTATGGCGAAATCGCCCCCGTACCGCCTTCTGAACCAATCATTTAATTCCCGCCACACCTTCTCGTCCTCTACCAACTCACGTCCGGTGGCGAGGCTGACCATTTCCCGTGACAGATCATCGTCTGTCGGGCCGAGGCCCCCCGTCATGATAATTAAATCGGAACGCTGCAAGGCCCGCTGCAGTACCCCCAGGCCCCGCTGCAGGTTATCTCCCACTGTCGATATGTAGTACAGATTCACACCATATTCCGCCAATTTTCCGGCCAAAAACGGAGAATTGGTATCCACGATTTCCCCTAACAACAGCTCTGTGCCAATCACAATTAACTCGGCTTGCATCCCCCACCACCCCAATTTCAGAATTTTATGCCCAATACTTCCCTTATGAGATATTTCATGCTATAGTAAGTTTAGGCCCAGGGACCAAGGAGGCTAATAAGTTGACCACCCGTCCATTCCGTATTTACGTGGGCCTATTTCTTGTGTTCGCCTTACTGAGCCTAAGCGCCTGCTCCCCACCAACGCCCGTCATCGGCAAAAGTTCGCTAACAGTCATGGGCACAGTAAGCCCCGCTTCACACCAGGAGTTAGTGGAGGCCAGAATTATCCTAAGCAGGGGCAAACACAGCGTTGAGGAAGTGGTACCTCTGCAGCAAAACCATTTCGAAGCGGCCCTACAGCTTCCACTGGGTCAGTGGGAACTATCCGTGCTCTTGATCGACGCCGAAGGGAAAGTCCAGTTCCAAAGTTCGCCCAGGCAAATCGACATAGGACCGCAAAAACCGAGCATGATTGAATTGGTCCTGCGGCCCGCGGACAGTGAAGTGACCATCCGCATTGATCTCGACGGTTATCTCTTTCGCGATTTGGCTTTACGTTCGCGCATTCATTTCGACGATAAAGTGCATGAAATAACCCGCGAAAATGCCCACGAATCCTTGGAAAAGGTACTCATGATTGAACCGGGCAGTTATGAGTTTAAAATCGAGCTGTACACAGATTCATTTAGGGCCGGAGATAGGCTGGGCCCGGGAATTTGGGAGATCATCACCATTCCGCCCAATCAGAGCTTGGAGATAGTATGGAGCCCACTGGCACTTGGTCTGGAGATCCGGGGGCGCCTAGAATCTCTGCTGCCCGCGCCTGAAAACATAGCGGTTACCCCCACCGAAGCGGGACTCGCCATTTCTTGGGATGAAGTATACGCCCCCGAAACAAACGGCTATTTTCTTTTTGCCCAAAATAGTCCTTTAGATCGTTTTGAGCTGCTTACGCCCATACCCTTAAAACAACCCACTTACGAGTATAATCTGGATCATGAACAGACTAGCGGCCAAATCCTTTTTACCGCGGCCGCGGTCAGTACCGGCGGATTGGTGGGCTATTATTCAGCCCCCTGCCTCTGGCCAATAAAGGCACAGGATTAACCTGTCCCCGGCAGCGAGACTTTTAGATTTGTAAACGCCAGACCGCGATAATAATGCCGAGCAGAGCGCCGACCAGCACCTCGAACGGCGTGTGACCCAGCAGTTCGCGCAGCCGCTCCGGATGCAGCTGCCTGCGGTTGAGATCTTCTATGATCGCATTGAGAACGCGGGCTTGTTTCCCCGCGGCTCGCCGCACACCCGCGGCATCATACATGACGACTAAAGCAAAAACTACCGCCAATGCAAACAGGCTTGAATCAAACCCGTCCCGCAGCCCTACGCCCGTCGTTAAAGCTGTAACCAACGCACTGTGGGAGCTGGGCATACCCCCCGGCTCCACCAGGCGTTTGAAATTCCACTCCCGGGACACGAAGGCCCAGGATATGATTTTAAAAGATTGTGCCAATGCCCAGGCGATCATGGCCGCCATGAGTATTTGATTATTTTGAATCCCATTTACAGAGGGAATTTTGCCCACCTCTTTCATACAGGCAGAAAAGAAAGAATATGATGATTGGGGAGGGATAAAAATGGAATCGGTGCTGCCCCTACTGCTGATCTTTATTATTGCCCTGTTTACCAAAAATAACCTGCTTGCGGCCGCGGCCGCAATAGTGTTTTTCCTCAAGTTGATGCGCTTGAACCGTTTCTTTTCCCTAATCCAGCTCAGGGGTTTGGAGGCCGGATTACTGCTTTTAACGGTCGCCCTGCTGATACCCTTCTCTACGGGCCAGATTACGTTGAAGGGGCTCTTCAGCTCCGTTTTCAGCCCCTTAGGCCTGCTTTCTGTAGCGGGCGGCCTGCTGGGGGCCTACCTGAACAGCCAGGGCCTGGATTTTGTTGCGGTGGAACCCACAATCATCCCGGGGGTCCTGATTGGAGTAATCGTTAGTGTTTCCTTTTTTGACGGCGTTGCGGTGGGCCCGATCATGGCCGCCGGCATCGCGGCACTGTTAGCCAAAGTTTTCCTGCGTTAGACTTCTGCTTCCTGATTATATCAGGTTGTAAAACAGCGGACAACCCTAACTTGCATCGCCACTTCCCTCTAGGTGGGCGCGCAGTTCCTCGCCCGAGAGGCTTTCGGCCTGCAAAAGCCGGTGGGCAACGCGCTTGATTACAGCGGTCCGCCGGCCAAGCCGTGTCTCCACCCTCTGCTCCGCAGCCTTGATAATCTCAGTCACCGTTTCATGCAGCCGATCGCCGGGCAAGTGCCCACCCACGATGCCTAAAGGCGATAGGCCCGCAAAAACCATTTTTTCGGCCAATTCGGTAGCCTTTTCGATATCGCCCTGAGCGCCTGTGGAACGCTGCCCCAAAATCAACTCTTCACTGACTGCCCCGGCAACACACACCTCTATCGCCTGTGACAGCTCCTCTTTGGTGTACAAATATTGATCGTCCTCCGGATTCTGCCTAATGTAGCCCAGCGCATTGCTGCGCGGTGTGATCGTCACCGATGCCACCGACCCGGGGCGCACAAACTCACTTACTAGCGCGTGGCCCACTTCATGATATGCCACCCGTTCCAATTCTTCCCGCCGAGGGGTGCGGTTTGATTTTTCACCGAGCATTACTTTCTCCACAGCCTCGCGCAGATCCCCCTCGGAAATTGTTTTTTGCCCCCCGCGCAGAGCATTAATGGCCGCCTCGTTCAAGAGGCTCTCTAAATGTGCCCCCGAAAAACCATACGTCTCCGCAGCCACCTGTTCTAAATCAACCTCAGGTGCCAGCGGCTTATTTTTCGCGTGGATTTTTAGAATATGCAGCCTTCCTTTTTTATCCGGCAGATCGACACGCACAATGCGGTCAAAGCGCCCGGGCCTGAGTAAAGCGGGATCGAGCAGATCACTGCGATTGGTGGCGCCCACCAGTAAAACGCGAATTGAGTATTCGCTTTCTACCCCGTCAATTTGCGCCAACAGCTCGTTCAATGTCTGATCGTACTCCAGATGGCTGTGGTTTTGACCCCTTTTGGCGCCCAAAACATCAATTTCGTCAATAAAGATGATGGCGCTGCTTTTACCCCGCTGCTCCGCCGAGGACCGCGCCTGTTTGAAAAGCTGACGGACACGACTGGCACCAACACCGGCATACATTTGTACAAACTGCGAACCGGAGGCAGAGACGAAAACAGAATCTGTATAATTTGCGGCCGCCTTGGCCATGAGCGTCTTGCCCGTGCCCGGGGGTCCCGCCAACAAAACTCCCTTAATGGGCCTGATACCCAACTGAGCTAGTTTGTCGCTCTCTTTTAAGAATAAAAGCGCCTCCAAAAACTCGCGCTTGGCCATCTCCTGCCCGCCAATATCGGCAAACGTGACCGGGGCAATTTTG
Organism: uncultured Clostridiaceae bacterium; assembly: GCA_964626065.1. Lineage (GTDB taxonomy): Bacteria > Bacillota > Limnochordia > Darwinibacteriales > Darwinibacteriaceae > UBA3910. Next base: position 17,342 of record CAZVDE010000009.1, read on the forward strand.
CTGTCCTCAGCCGCGGCCACCCCGGCAAAACTAAAGCGGGACTGCCACGGGCCCTGCCGGCTCAAAAGAATTCCCGCCAAGACCACAAGGCTCACGGGCAGCACAAGAACTGTCAAGTCAACTCCAGATAGAAAGGCAAGGACTATTAAAGCTGCTCCCGCACCAACGATGATCTCCCGCAGCCATTTACCCACTACCGGCCACCCCCCCAGTCTCCAAAATTAAAATACGCCCCTCAGCGGCACCCCTAGCAATTGCCCTGTGCAGTGTGTGCCCGCCTTTGGCAAGCCTCAAATAGATGTATTGCCTATCCAAAGAAAGCTCCCAAACGCTATTTTCCGATTCTGCCAAATTTCGAACGCGCTCTTCTAAAAGGGAAAACTCACCGGTCATGACCGCTTCTTCCGCCGCCAGCCGAATTTTAGCAAACAACCCAAGCAGGCCGGGATCGGCCGTATCAATCAACTCCACCGTATAAACCCCCGCCGAGTCGCCAAGCACCCGGCGCACCTGCTCTAAGGTGACGCCCAGTGCAACCTCATCGTTTAGCTCCAGGCGGACCAATATGCCCGCTTGTTCCGGGCCTTTCCCTCTGCTCAGTTCTACACCGCTTACTCCGGGCAGCTGTTCCAACCGCAAATTTAAAGGGGTGAGTACCCGATTTTGCAGATAGAAATATCTTATGCCCAGCCCGAAGCCGATGATCAAGAAAAATATTACAAGAGCCGTTTTAACTTGAAAACCGCGCAAGTTCATTCTATGCTCCTTACTAACGTTTGTTTGTATCACCGCTATAAAAAGGTCAGTAAAGTAATACTGACACAAATTATTATATCACATTATTCCATTGAACTTTTTAGAACATCCTGGGCTTTGAGGAAATAATCTACACCGCTGATAACCGTAATGACGATGGCCACATTCATCACAAGCCCGGCCCAGGAAATACCTAAAATATACGCCATCACGGCCACAATCTGGGAGACCGTTTTGAATTTACCCCAGGGAGAAGCGGGCATTACCCTGCCCTCCGCGGCCGCCAGGATGCGCAGGCCCGAAACGGCAAATTCGCGGGCGATAATGATTAAAGCGATCCACGTACTAATATAATCCAGCTCGACTAAACAGAGTAGTGCGGAGGTGATCAGTAATTTATCAGCAATGGGATCAATCAACTGCCCAAACCGCGTCACCTCTTTGCGCACCCGGGCCAAATAGCCATCTAATGCATCGCTCAATGCAGCTAAAAGAAATACAAAGCCCGCGGGAATATTGACTTCCGCCGGAAACTGCAGCGATAAAAAAACAAAAATTGGGATCAATAAGATACGAATTAAGGTCACCATATTAGGCAAATTCATACTTCAACCACCTCTCCAACTAAATCATAGGGATGTGCCTCGATGATCCGCGCCGTGACGATCTTACCCGGCCGCTGATCGTTGCGCCCTAGATATACAACGCCATCCACATCGGGTGCCTGCCCGCGATGGCGCCCAATCAGCACCAAATCGGATTCTTCCGAATAGGATTCCAGTAAAACGGGTAATTGCTTACCAAGCAGGACCTCGTTCAGTTCCAGCGAAATCCGCCTCTGTACATCCATCGCACGTCGGTAACGTTCCTTCTTGACGCGCTGCGGCACCTGTTTGGGCAGGTTGTAAGCGGCGGAGTTTTCTTCCCGTGAATATTCAAAAATACCCACATGATCCAGGCGCTGCTGCTCCAAAAAACTGAGCAGCTGGTCGAAATGCTCCTCTGTTTCACCCGGGAAGCCCACAATGAACGAACTGCGAATCACCACACCGGGGATCAGCGTTCTGATTTTTTCAATCAGCCGGCCGAATGAGTCCATATTGCCGGGGCGTTTCATGGCCTGCAAAATAGGGGCTGAGACATGCTGCAAAGGCAGGTCAACATACTTGACCACATTGGGAGTTGCGGCAATCAATTCCAATAATTCGGTGCTGATAAAGGCAGGATGCGTGTACAGCAGCCGGATCCACGGTATATCCAGCTTTGCTAAATCGCCAAGCAATTCCACGATGGAGGTGCCCGCGGCGCGTCCGTAGGCGGTAGTATCCTGCGCGATAACGGTCAACTCCTGCACCCCCGCCGCCGCCAATTGGCCCGCTTCCTCCATTAAAACACGGGGCGAACGGCTTCTGTACCTTCCCCTGATTTTCGGGATAACACAAAAAGCACAGGCATGGCTGCAGCCTTCCGCAATTTTCAGATAAGCCAGATGCGGCCCGGCGCTCAGCAACCGGGGGAATACCCGGTCGTAGTCAAAAAGGTTATCGCTGCGCCTAATGGCCCGCTCGTGGCGGCCGAGCCCGGCAATTACTTCGTTAAGCGAGTCGAGTTCGTTCACGCCCAATAAAGCATCAATTTCGGGCAGTTCCGTCCACAATTCCTGCGCATAACGCTGCGAGAGGCAGCCCATCACAATCAAACCTCTGCAGCGGCCCTTTTCTTTATACTGCGCCATCTCTAAGATAGCGCCGATAGACTCTTCTTTCGCCGCTTCAATAAATCCGCATGTATTGACAATAATGATTTCCGCCCGCGAAGGATCGCTTACAATTGTATGTCCTTCCTTACTTAATATGCCTAGGGCGATTTCGCTGTCAACCAGGTTTTTTGCACATCCTAAAGAAACAATACCAATCTTCATCTGCTGCTGCTCCTGTCGTACAATATTCCCCTTTTCAGTTTCTCTACCAAGGTGGGCTTTCCTGCCTAAAGGCCGAAATACCGCCTGGGCAAGGAGGAAATTTATGGCCAATGTGGAACCATTTTTAAGAGACAGGCGAAAGTGGAGAATCAAATGAAGGATAGTTGGAAATATATTGCTTTAATAACACAGATTGGCTTAACTATTGCCTTTACCATTTTCCTTTTCACTATTCTAGGGGTATACTTAGATCGATTGCTGAACACAAAGGTGGTTTTTACACTTATTTTTCTGCTCGTGGGTTGTTTTGGCGGCATTTGGACCGCTTATCAACGGCTAACGAAAACCACGCCCAAGAATTCGGGGAAAAACAATGTTTGACGAACTAGACGTGCTGCGCACCACCTTAATTTTAACTGTCTTGTTTTTTTTGGCAGGCCTGCCATTTCAACTATCCATTGCCATGGGGTTTTTACTGGGAGGGTTGATCGGCTTTTTGGCCTTCCGCCTATTGATTATAGATGCACGCAATCTACTGAATATTTCTGCCCGAGGCTTAATTAACGGTAAAGAAGCAAGCCGGCGCCAGCGGCGTCATTTTTTAAAGCGCTGCTCTTTGTATGCGGCAACCATCGCGGCTTCTCTGCTCAGCCCCCATTTGAGTTTTGCCGCCACCTTTGCGGGGCTGCTTCTGCCTCGATTAGCTATTATATGTCACCTACTTCTAGGGAGGGTTAGGCGTGGAACCTAATATTGTTTTTCACATCTATTCATTTCCGGTAAGTGAAACTGTCTTTTTCACCTGGTTGATTATGGCTTTTTTAGCAATTGCCAGTTTTCTTCTGACCCGGAATCTAGAAAAAATCCCTAAAGGCGCTCAGCATTTCTTGGAAATTGCTGTGGATGGCATCGAAAACATGGTTGCAAACGATCTAGGGCCGGAAGGCAAGGTCTTCGTGCCTCTTATTTTAACGGTGGCCCTATTTGTGGGTTTAGCCAACCTGATTGGTGTCATTCCCAGAGCCTTCTCCCCCACCGAGGATCTTAGTACTACCCTGGCCTTAGCACTGATCGTGTTTGTGGTAGGGCACGTGGGTGCCATTGTCAAAAATGGCTTTTGGCCCTGGCTGAAGGGATTTTTTGAACCATATTGGTTTTTGTTTCCCATCAATCTAGTAGGGGAAATTTCCCAGGTCCTCTCGCACTCCTTTCGTCTTTACGGAAATATCTTTGCAGGCAGCATCTTATTAAGTGTTGTCTATATGCTGCTGCCTTACGTCTTTCCGGCCTTTCTTTTAGCTTGGTTTGGCGTATTTATGGGTGCAATTCAAACAGCTGTATTCACAATGCTGGCCATCGCTTACATTCATATGAAGGTGAACTAGCCGGCTGAACACGGGAAAGGAGGGAAATGTCATGATGGAAATCGCAATTATTATTGCTGCCATAGCGCTTGGTTCCGGTGTGGCCCTTCTGGCCGGCGGACTAGTGGGCATCGCGGAGGGCTATGTAGCGGGTAAGGCGGTGGAGGCTATTGCCCGCCAGCCGGAAATGGAAGGCCCCATTCGTACCACAATGATCCTAGGCCAGGCCATTTCCGAATCGGGTGCAATCTATTCTTTGGCTGTTGTTCTGCTTTTAATCATTACGGTTGTACTGCCGTTAACGCAGCGGCTGCTGGAACTCCTATAAAACTTAGGGGTGCGGCGGCACCCCTTTTAACTGCCATTTTCATTTTTGTTTGTAGAGGGTGACTGTCATTGATTAACCAAGCAGATCTGATAGCTCAGATCGTCAACTTTATCATTTTGATGGGCCTGCTCTATTGGCTTCTTTATAAACCGGTGCGTGCCTTCATGGATCAGCGCACACAAAACATAGCAGAGCAGATTAGGTCCGCTGAGGAAAACCGGGCTGCCGCTGAGGCCTTACGCAGCGAATTGGAGAAACAGACGAGAGAAAGCCGCAAACAGGCACGGCAGTTTCTAGACGAAGCGGCGAAAAAGGCGGAGGCGCTGCAGAGCGAGATGCTCGCCCAAGCGAGAAAAGAGGCGGAAGGCGTTGTAACCAGGGCTCAGGAAATAGCCAAGTTGGAGACGGAAAAAGCGTGGGCAGAGCTTAAAACAGAGGTGGGCGAGCTCTCCTTACTGCTCGCTTCCAAAATTGTCAGCGACTCCTTGGATCCCGAACAACATCAATACCTGATAGATGAGGCACTGCTGCAGCTTGATTCGGCCGCGAAAGGGGATGTCCCATGAGCCCCCGATCAAATCCGCAGATTGCCCGGCGCTACGCCGAAGCCTTATTTTCAGTAGTGGCCGAGTCCGACCAGACCGCTATTTTAGCGGAGTTCAGCCAACTGCTGCTTGTTTTGGCCGAACCGGACATTAAAAGGGTGTTCGCCCACCCCCGCACCACAAACCGGCGCAAAAGTGAACTGCTAAGCCTAATAGGATTGTCCAAACCTCTGGAGCATTTTATCCTGCTTGTGGTGGAAAAATCGCGGCAAGATTTTCTGCCGCGGATCAAAGACGAATACGAAAAACTTGTGCTGCATGCACAGGGAACGGCCAAGGCGGTGGTGATTACCGCGGTACCTCTCCAAGAAGCAACAGCCGCCGAATTACAGCAGCGCTTAGAAAAACGCTCCGGCAAAAAGGTGATCCTGCAGGAAACGATCGATCCGAAAATTGGCGGCGGCCTTGTCATTAAGATGGAAGGCGAAGTAATTGACGGCAGTGTCACCCATATGCTGAGACAGTTTCGCCGCAGCCTTCTGCAGTAAAAGGAACGATACCGCCGCAGACAGCATTATATATCCACATGAAAATAGGCATCCCCGCGGGGATGCCTATCTTTTTGCTTGCTACAGCTTTACAGCTCGAACTTATTTATCTGTCGATCCAGATAAAGTTCCAAGCACTTCCGATGGAGCCGCCTACCAAGTCCGGGCTGGCATTACGCAAGTGATCGCGTACTGCAACATTCATCTGGCTGGCGACGGTGTAGAAGAGGGGTGCATTCTCAGCTACGATATCCTGATACTCATAGTACCATTCTCTGCGTACTTCCGGATCCATGGCCCGTTGCGCCTCGACCCACACTTCGTCAATGCGGGCTTCCCACTCGGTCGCGGGTGTTTCCTGCATGGGATACCACATGTGCAAGTTACCGGTTGACAACCAGACGTTCGAACCACCGTTAGGATCGAAGGTTCCGGTTAAGCCAATGATAATCCCGTCCCATTCAAAGGTGCTTGTCAGTCTTTCTACGACAACGTTAAAGTCGATTTGCTGGAAGTTGACTTGAATGCCGAGCTCAGCCATATCCTCCTGGAAGAGTTCGCCAACTACCTGGCGAATGGTAACGCCCGGGTTGGTAATTAAGTCAAATTCAATGGGATTGCCTTTTGCGTCGCGACGGACACCGTCAACACCGAGTTTGTATCCGGCTGCTTCCAGTTTCTCATGTGCAACATCCAGATCATATGGATAGGTCACGAGGTCGTCCTTGAGGAAGAAATCATTCCTCATGTTGATCGGGCTCCACTGCAGGAAGCCTTGGCCGTTCATAGCCATGTCAAGGATCGTCTCTTTATCGACCGCGTGATACAGGGCCTGCCTGAAGGCCTTATCGGTAAACCAAGACAGCTTCGGCTCAGGAACAGTGTTCGGGTTCTGGTTGAGAACAATGAACTCCGTACCCGGGTTAGCGCCTGCGGGCAGAATGGTCCAGCGGCTAGTGGGCTCTTTATCTACGAATTCAGGATATTTATCGGCCGGGATGCCGTAATAGTCGAATTCGCCGTTAAAGAAGGCCAATGTCGATGTATCCTGGTGCGGATAGTAACGATAGATAACCCTATTAATGTAGGGCAAACGGTTGCCTTCGGTATCGAATTCATAATAATTCTCGTTTTTCACCAGAATGAGTTCCTGGTCAATACGGTAAGAAGATATTCTCCATGCACCGGTACCTACGATCTGCTCCAGAGGTGTCTCCAGGCCCCACATTTCATGGTAGCGGCCTTCTTTATGGGCCTCACCCAACAAGTGATAAGGTACAATGGGCGTGCCGATGCTGAACATGATGGGAGCATGCGGACGAGGCAGTGTGAATTTCACTGTGTATTTGTCAATCTTCTCATACTTCATGGGCTGGCCATCAATGAGCAGGCCGGACATGGAGTTAGAACCGACTGATTTGTCATAAACAACGTCAAAGGTAAAGATGACGTCATCGGCAGTAAATTCTACACCGTCATGCCACTGTACCCCACGGCGAAGGTAGAATGTTACTTCCGTGCCGTCCTCGCTGATCTCAAAATCACGGGCGAGCTTCGGCAGAACAAGACCGCTGTGCCTATGCAGAGAGACAAGACCTTCAAAAACCCTGTCCGTAACATCTGTACTAGAGGTCTCTGCCGCACGGTGAGGGTTCAGCGTTTTCGGACCGGAGGCGCCGGCGGAAACGGTTAGGGTGCCACCATAGCGTCCGATACTGTCACCCAAGTCTCCCGCAACGTCCAAAACCCTCGGATCAATCAACTCGATGGCACTAACTGCGCTCACACTCAAGATGAGTGCAAGAAGCAGTGTCCAAACAAAGATACTTCTTTTCATATTTTCATATTCCCCCTTTAAATAATCTAAAAACCAGACCTAGTGGGCGTGCCTCCTCTCTTTATTTAATCATATCACAGCCTTTCCCATACGAATCTCGATTACGATCGCCGAAACAAGTCGGCAAATCGTAGACATTACATCTGTATTAATACTCCGTAAGCACTGTTTATCCTGCTAAAAACGGAGATTTTCCTGTTATCTTTTTTGCCGCGCACACAACAGCAGTCAGCCAATTGGCGAATTACTACGAAACCCGCGCCCGGGGGTCCAATGCATCCCTTACCCCATCACCAAAGAAGCTATAGGATAAAACGGTAACGAAGATGAAAAACCCGGGAATTAAAAGCCATGGGTAGCGTGTTAGTGAAACAAGGTTGAGCGCTTCGGACAGCATATTGCCCCAACTGGCTAAGGGATGTTGAATACCCACCCCGATTACACTCAGGCCCGATTCGGAAAGAATGAAGCCCGGAATGGAGAGCGTAGCACTGACAATTACATAGCTAAAGGTATTCGGCAAAATATGGCGGATAATTACTCTTGGCTGCGAGCAGCCTATCGCCTCGGCCCCGGCCACAAATTCGGTCTGGGCAATGGAAAGCACCATCCCCCGAATAACCCGGGCCAAACCGGCCCAGCCAATAAAAGCCAAAATGAAAGTAATCATCATAAATCGTTGGTCCGAGGGCATATTCGCCGGTAAAACCGCACTTAAGGCAAGCAGCAGATAGAAACTGGGAATGGAGATCACAACCTCCGCGATCCTCATCATCAAGTTATCCACCCAACCACCGAAATAACCTGCAACACCGCCGTAAATCAAGCCAATGGATAAACTGACCACAAGGCCGATCACCCCAATAAACAGCGAGCGCCTGCCTCCGTAGGCTAAACGAGAGAAAATGTCCCGGCCGTAACGGTCCGCCCCCATGAGATAGATCCTCGCCGGGCTATCCACACCGATAAGGCGCAGATTGGTTTCAAATCCCAAAATTTTATACTTATCGCCTCGGACGAAGAAACGGATGGGAAACATCTGCGATTCGTCCTCTTCATATCGATTCCGCAGTGTATCAACCCGGTCATACCGATAAATAAAGGGTCTAGTTAACTTGCCTTCCGGCGAAATAACATGAACTCTCGTAGGAGGATGGTAGCTTCGCCTTCTATCTGAATTGATCTCGCTGTACGGCGCAAAAAAATCAGCGAAAATAGCAAAAAGATGTAAAATAATTAAAACCCACATACCGGCAATGGCCAGCTTATGCCTTTTGAGTTTGCGCCAAGCCATTTTCCACGGAGATCTGATGGCACCGCCTTCGTATGTGATGCTGTCACTGTTTTGGACTGGTTCTGTTTTAGGCACTATTTACTCCCCCTATTCATACCTAATCCGCGGATCGCTCAACGCCAACAATACATCAGCGGTTAAGTTCCCCAAAATGAGCATGACCCCGCCCAAGATTAAGTTACCCATAACCAAATAATAGTCTAAACCTTGAACCGCATTGAGCATGAGGCTGCCGATGCCGGGCCAGTTCATAATAATTTCGGTCAAGGCGGCACCGCCCAAAATTCCGCCAAGTTGAAAACCAAAAATCGTAATCAGCGGGTTGATTGCATTGCGCACAGCGTGTTTGTAGATAACGATCCGCTCACTGAGCCCCTTGGATCTAGCTGTGGTCACATAGTCCTGACGAAGAACATCCAACAAATTGGAGCGCATGTAACGCAGCAGCGAGGCAATGATTCCGGTGCTCAAAACAATCACGGGCAGGAACATGTGTTTCCCTAAATCGAGCGCTTTCTGCCAGAAGTTCAGATCGGCAAAGTCTATGCTCGTCATACCGCCAATGGGGAACCCCCAACCCCTAGTAACGTTAAAATAGAGAAGTAAAAGGCCAAAGAACCATCCGGGAGCGGAAACACCCATGAAAGCCAGAAACGTAAGCAGCTTATCGCTCCAAGAATACTGGTTTACGGCAGAGTGAATCCCGATTGGAATAGCAATAACCCAGCCGATTATTGTGGACGTAACGGTTAAAAGCAGACTGTTGAATATCCGCTGTTTTATCACCCAGGTCACAGGTGCATGCCACAGAAAGGAATAGCCCATGTTGCCCCGGAACAGCTGCTGGATCCACTTTACATACTGCATATGCGCCGGTTGGTCAAGCCAAAAGCGAGCCCGCATCATTTCCATGACTTCCACAGAAATATCTGGGCTCAGCTGCATAGTTGTTAGGGCATCCCCCGGCGCCAGCTGCATAATAAAGAAGCTTAACGATGAAATCCCTATCAACATCGGAATAATGTAAAGCAATCTGCGTACGATGTACCTAAACATTCAACATCTACCTCCTAATTTGCGCAAGACGCCGACCTTTTCGCGCACAGCGGGGATCCGAAAAAGATTTATCGCCTGACGTCTGCAATATTATTCGTTCCTGAACGGAAAAATCCTGCTATCAAAGGAAATTTGTCTTTTGTGCACCGCTCGCTTCATAGGATCGGTGCAGATGGGGTAGCCTTCTGTAAAGGAGGCAGAGATTATGCAAACAGCTTTTTTCCCATCAGCGGGAATGGATGAAAAAGGATCAACCGCCAAACTTTTCAATGAACCGGGCCTCCCCAAATACACCGCGGAGACCTGCTTGGACGGCTTACACCGAATCGTTTTGGAGCTGCGCGCCAAACGCTTCGATACCTGGGCTTGGTATGAACTTGCCGAAATGGCTGATGAGTTCGCCATAGAACAGCGGCAAGCGGACGAATTGATTGCCTTGGCCCATCTTAAAGAACGCTGGGAGCAAGTGGGCGTTATCCCTTACCCCCACCAACTCAACACTGCGAAAAAAGTTGTCTTTGAAATGCAGGGCCAAGCCATTTTGGCGGATGAGGTAGGCTTAGGCAAGACTATTGAAGCGGGCTTAGTTCTAAAAGAGTACCTCCTGCGCGGGCTGGCCAAGAAAGTCTTGATTTTAACCCCGGCCAGCCTGTTATGGCAGTGGTATCACGAGTTGTACGAAAAATTTGATATCGCAGCGGGAATTCAGCGCACCCGGTGGGACTGGGAGTTTTCTGAAATCCTCATTGCCTCACTCGATACGGCCAAAAGAGAGCCTCACGCTTCCATTATCACATCCATTCCCTACGATGTAATCATAATCGATGAAGCACACAAATTGAAAAACAGCGCTACTGTGGGGTACCGTTTCGTGAACGGCCTGCAGAAAAAATATTGTCTGATGCTTACCGCTACTCCCATTCAGAACAATCTCAAGGAACTTTATAATTTGATCGGACTTATCAAACCGGGCCAATTGGGCAGTTACCGTTCATTTAAAAGCAAATTCGTCCAGGATAAGAGAACACCAAAAAACCCCCGGGAGCTGAAAGAACTCTTGGACAAAGTCATGATCCGCAATCGGCGGGATGAAGGCACGGTCCGGTTCACCAAACGCATCGTGCACCCAATAATAGTTTCGCTCACCCCGAAGGAACAGGAACTATACAAAAGAGTGACCGAGTTTGTCAAAGGAAGCAGCCGGCGAGAAGGTGTGACAAACATTCTCCCCTTAATTACGCTGCAGCGCGAAGTCTGCTCCAGCTTTTTGGCCACCGCCCTGACTTTGGAAAAAATGATGGCTAATATGGAGCCTGACAGACTGGCTGAGCCGGCCGCCCTCTTGAAAGACCTGGCGGAAGTAAAACAAAACAGTAAGTGCGATGCCCTGGAAAAGACGATTGCACAGCTTGAGGGCAAAATTATTATTTTCACCGAATATAAAGCGTCTCAGCAGTATATCCGCTATCGTCTGGAAAAGGCCGGTTATAATACCCTCGCCTTTGACGGCAGCCTATCCCGGGGCAAAAAGCAGTGGATCCGCCATATGTTTCAAAAAGAGGCCCAGATCTTGGTCAGCACCGAATCGGGAGGTGAAGGGCTCAATTTTCAATTCTGCAGCCAAATCATCAATTTCGATCTGCCCTGGAACCCCATGCGCCTGGAACAAAGAATCGGCCGAGTGCACCGCCTAGGCCAGACTGAAGATGTGCATATTTTCAATCTGATCACCAAAGATACTATTGAGGAACACATTGTGTACCTTTTGCACCAAAAAATCAACATGTTCGAAACAATCATCGGTGAACTTGATACGATTCTCCTCAACCTAAAGCTTGGAAAGACCTTTGAAAGTGCAATCATGGAAATATTCCTTGCCCACGAGGAGGAGGGGCAAATTAGAAAAGAGCTTGATCAGTTTGGGGACCGGATTTTGGAAGGAAGAGCCCAAATCGAAGCCTCAACCTGGAAAGAGTTCTAAGGGGGGTGGCCACTACGCTCAAGGAATTGGTATTTAATTTTTTCGCCCTGTGCGGCCTTGACCCCGTGCAGATCCGCAAGGGCATCTGGCAGGTTAACGCGGATGATTCTCTAATGAAAGAATTGGATGGTTGGAGAGCACGGGGGCGCCTTTTACAGTTCACTTTCGAGCCCCGCTTAGCTGAGATGTACGGCGCAGATCTGATCTGCCGGGGCAGCTACCGCTTCGACAGCATAGTCCGCCTCATCCGCAAGCAGGGCCTATTGACCCGCACCCACATTCCCCATCATTTTTTTCATGAGCCGAGCATCCGACAGAAGGCCATAAACAGCTTGAACCACAACGGACGGACCTACGTGGTCAACAGCGCCGCCGCTTATGGCCAATACCTTGCTTTCAGGATTTTAGTAAGTTTTGGGGGCCTGCAAAAAAAAGAGAGCATCCACACTAGTGTTGTGGATCTCTCCAATGGTGAGGTGCTTAAATTTAACCTGCCCCCCCACCTCCTACAGCCGGGGGGGGTTGATTCCACCAAGGTGCGCGCTAGAAAGTGCGGCCTTAAAAAAGCCTATGTAACCGCGGTAGATTGCATATTGGAAGAATTGAGCCGCAAAAAACACACGTGGGCCGATGCTGCCTGGGAAAAACTGCACCGAGAGGAAGGACAGCTGGCTGAATTTTTTGACGGGCGCAGCGATGCACCCGAATACGCGGCCAAGGTACGAGAGCTGCGGGCAAGGCTGACACCCACCGTCCAAGCGGACGCCCTGCGGGCGGCATTTGTATATATTCCCCTTTTTCACTACCGCCTCGTGCTGGTTCATCCCAATCGCACAGAGACAACCAAGAACCTAGATTATGACCCTATCAGCAACTCACTCCTCCTGGAGTAACTGACGGGCCACGCGCCAAATCGGCCCGGCCCCCATCACCAAAACCAGATCTTCCCGGCTCAGCCACTGAGCAAGAAAGGGCGCAACCTCTCGCTGATCACCGATATGGTAGACAGGTTTGCCATGCTGGTGATACCTGATGCGTTCCGCTAAGTTGGCAGAATTGATACCGGCAACCGGTTCTTCCGGAGGCGGCGCATAAATGTCGGTGAGAATAACCACGTCCGCTTCTTGGAAAGAACGGGAGAATTCTTCAAACAGCAGTTCGGTCCGGGAATAGCGATGGGGCTGGAAAACCGCAACCACCCGACGCGACCACCCTTCCCTCGCTGCTTTGATTGTGGCGGTGATCTCTGTGGGATGGTGGGCGTAGTCATCGACTATAACCGCCCCGTTGGCAGAACCGAGAATCTGAAAACGTCGGCTGGCCCCACTAAAAGCGGCTAAAGCAGATTGAAGTTTCTCCACGGACAGCCCCACATAATCCGCAACTGCAATACAGGCTAAAGCATTAGCAACGTTATGCCGCCCCGGCACATTTAGTTCAAACTCCCCAAAATAAACGCCCTGCGCGTATACTCTAAAACGCGACCGAGTTTCCTTCAACTCCATTACCTCCGCACGCCAGTGGGCGTTCGGGGAAAATCCGTAAGTAACGCTTTCATACTCCCTGCTCATGGCGGAAGCGATGGGATCATCGATTCCCAGTAAACGCATACCCCCGGGCAGGCAGTTGGAGAGAAAACGGCGGTAACTATCGATTAAGGCCTCAAAGGTGCCATTGTAGTTCTCCAGGTGATCGGGCTCAACACTGGTCACAATGGCCACCTCGGGGCGATAACGGAGAAAACTGCCGTCGCTCTCATCTGCCTCTGCTACCACAAACTGCCCCTGCCCATATTTAGCGCCGGGCCCGAAAGGGGCAAAATGGGCTCCAATCAACACGGTCGGATCAAGGCCGCCCGCTTCCATACATAAGGCCAGCATAGATGTTATTGTTGTTTTCCCATGTGCTCCGCCCACCGCAATCCCCCGCCCGGTGTTGAGCAGCTGCGCCAGGACTTCCGAGCGGTGCAAAATGGCGATGCCCTGATTGCGCGCGGCCACCATTTCAGGATTTTGCCGGGGAATGGCGCTGGAATAAATGACACTGTTTACGCCATTAACATTGGCGCCTTCATGGCGAAAATAAATGGTAGCGCCCAGCTTTGCTAGATAATCCGTTGTCTCCGATGATTGCAGATCGGATCCGCTCACGGTATGTCCCATTTCCAAAAATATTTTGGCCAAAGGGCCCATGCCCGTCCCACCGATCCCAATTAAGTGCACACGCTGGCTCATAAACGTCACTCCTGCCTAATCCTAGTTCACCAATGGGGCCAACACCCTCGCCAGTAGGCGTGCCGATGCTACCGCCTCATCAATAGTATTGCCGCGCCAGTCACCAATTAACACCATAATGCTGTGTGGATGCAGTTCTCCGGAGTAGTCCGATTTAAAAACCCGCACCCCCCTGGTCACCCCTGGATATTGTTTTTCCAGCGCATCACTGACGCGCTGTGCAAAACGAATATTTTCTTCTAAAAGATCATTGTCTTTATCGCCCACAACGAAAAGGATTTTTGCCACATTCATACCATTCGCCTTCACCTTCGTGTAGTCGTCCGGCTTATCCTGCAGACCGTCCCGATGAATATCTAAGATCATCTGCAACTTGCTGTTGGCCTGCAAAAACTCATTCACTTTTTTCTCCGAATTGACAAAGGCGTCGCTATACCTAGGCTGATCGTGGATGGTTTTGTCATGAATAGCGGTAATGCCTAGGCTGGCCAGCTCCCCGACGAGGGCCTCACCCACGCGCACAATATCACCCACACTTCCCCGGGCATGGCTATCTTGGGGCTTATAATTCTCAGACGTATGGCTGTGGAAAACGAGAACTTTGGGAATCGGATCTACCGCTGTACCCTGCGGCGGTTCCGGTTCGCCCGTTTTGACTATTGGCGGCTGAGGTTCCTTTTCACCGCCGGGCATAAAACCGAAAAATCTTGCTCCCACCACTGCTACCACAATCAAAGTAATAACGATAAACAAAAGGCTCGGTCCGTTTTTTACATTTCTTCCCATTCTAGCCAATGTTATTCCTCCCTCCACAGACAATATATGCGGAAGGAAGTGCTATTTATTCCCTTGGATTTCCAAGCTCCCGCAAGAGCTGTTCCAGATGTCCAACGTTAAAGAAGTAACGTTTGCTGCAGAAATGGCAGATTGTTTCCAGCGGTTCCGCCGCCCGGACAAACTGCTCCAGTTCCTGCCGGCCCAAGGTGATCAGGGCCCGTTCAAACCGTTCCTTGGAACACTCGCAGTTAAAAGCCACATCCATCTTATCAATCATGGATAAGTCCAGGCCGGCAAATACCTGTGCCGCTATCTCCTCGGGGCTGAGTTGAGCGGCAAACAGCGAACTAATGGCCGGCATCTTTGCGATACTGTCCTCCAATGCGGTGATGAAAGCATCGTCGTTGACCGCATCGGGCAGTAGTTGGACAACTATTCCACCGCTGCCCAAGGGCACCAAATCAGTACCGATTAGAACGCCGAGCATTACAGCGGAAGGTACCTGTTCCGAGTAGGTGAAATAATAGGCGAAATCATCGCCTATTTCCCCTGTTTGCAGAGGAACAGTGCCCGCGTAGGGTTCTTTCAAACCCAAATCACGGATAACGTGCAGATTGCCTTTACCCACCGCTTCGCCCACCGCCAATTTACCGGCGGAATCAAGCGGAAGATCAACAAGGGGATTGCCCACATAGCCTTTTACTGAACCCCGTGAATTAGCGGAGGCTACGATGCCTCCCAACGGCCCATCGCCTTTAATCTGGACCGTGACACTTTCCTCACCTTTAAGCATAGCCCCCAAGACAAGCCCGGCCGTTAATGTACGCCCCAAAGCCGCGGTTGCCAGCGGGGTTGTCCCATGCCTAGCCTGTGCCTCACCTACCGTCGCCGTTGTGCGCAGGACAAAAAGCCGGGCCCGGCCGCCGCCTAATATAGCCCTAATCAGATAATCATGCGCCAAATATTGTTCCCCCTAGTTGTATATAAATCTTAATAATATATAGCCCACCGCGGCAACCACAATCACGGCGGTCGCAAACCGCAACACAAAGAGCGAGCGCTTTTTCTTCTGCAGATGCTGCCTGCGCTCCCGCAAGCTCAGCAGCTCGTCCGGGGCGGGGGCGCAGCGAACATCGAATTCCAGAGCCACCTGATCTTCCGCCAAACCCAAAGCCCTAGCATATGTGCGCAAAAAGGGCCGGACGTAGGCGCGATCCGGCAGCTTTTCAAAGTCGCCCGCCTCCATGGCTTGGAGAAAATCTGCTCTGATTTTCGTGCGTTCTACCATGTCCTCAATCGTCAAACCCTGTTCAAGGCGCGCCTCCTGTAACAGTGTCCCCAATCCTGTCACGTTTTTACCCCTCCTCTAGAATCGTGCTGTCTACAAGAACATCCCTAGGTTTGCTACCTTGATACGAGCCCACGATGCCCCGTACCTCCATGACATCAATCAGTCTGGCCGCCCTGCTGTAACCGATGCGAAACCGCCTCTGCAGCATGGAGATGGAAGCCTGGCCGTTTTCAACAACTAAACGAATTGCGTCCGGCAGTAATTCATCATCCTCATGCTCCTGATCCGCGGGAAACCCGGTGGCCGTCTCTTCTATAGCCTTTTCGTATTCCGGTTCCCCCTGTTTTTTCCAAAAAGCAACAAGCGCTTCCACTTCTTTATCCGAAATCCAGGCTCCCTGCGCTCGGGTCGGTTTGGCCGATCCCACCGGGTAATAAAGCATATCCCCCTTGCCGATCAGCCGTTCCGCCCCGCCCATATCCAAAATAGTCCTGGAATCCACCTGGCTGGAAACGGCAAAAGAAATTCGAGAAGGGACGTTAGCCTTGATCAAACCGGTAATCACATCGACTGATGGCCTTTGGGTAGCGATGATCAGATAAATCCCCGCTGCTCGGGCCATCTGCGCCAATCTACAAATGGCATCTTCCACTTCGGACGCGGCTACCATCATCAAATCCGCCAGTTCATCAATGATGATCACAATATAGGGTAGTTTCTCCCGTTCTTCTTCCGGTTCCGGTTCCGCTTGCATATACATCTCTAAGTTTCGCATACCGCTGTCCGCAAAAAGCTGATAACGCCTCTCCATCTCCACCACGGCCCAACGCAGGGCGTTAGCCGCTTTTCTGGGGTCAACCACTACAGGCGATATTAAATGGGGAATACCATCGAAAACGGAGAGTTCCACCCGCTTCGGATCCACCATGAGCAGTTTTACTTCCTCCGGGTTAGTGCGAAATAAAAGACTGGCGATCATCGCCTTTAAACCCACACTCTTGCCCGCGCCCGTTGCCCCGGCAATAAGCAGGTGCAGCCATTTTTTCAAATCCGCAATGACCGGCTCCCCGGCAATATCTTTACCCAATGCCAACGCCAGCGGCGAGGTATGCCGGGCAAATTCGGGGCTTTCCAATACGTCACGCAATAAGACCGCTTCAGTCCTTTTATTTGGAACTTCTATGCCCACCACAGGTTTACCCGGGACAGGCGCTTCGATGCGCACGTCTTCCGCGGCGAATGCTAAAGCTATATCATCCGCCAAAGCGGTGATGCGGGATACTTTTATACCCGGGGCGGGCTGCAGTTCGTATCTTGTGACCACAGGCCCCTGTGATACATTAACAACGGTAGCTTCGATGCCAAAACTGGCGAAGGTCTTCTCCAAGAGTTCTTTGCGGGCACCTCCGCTGCGCCGCGTTCTGCCACTTGTCTTTTGCAGAAGATCAAGGGAAGGAAGACGGTAAGGACCCGCACTTTTTCTCAGCTGAACGGGAGCGGCAGCGGGCTTTGGATGTTTTTCTTTTTCGGGTTTTGCCTGTTCAGCACCTGCTTGAGACGCGGTTTGCTTTACAGCCGCTTTTTTTGTAGAAGCGGGTATCACTTGAGCCGGCCGCTGTTTTTCCTGCTCCTTTGCGGCGCGTCCGGCCTCTTTTTTTTCCAAACGGCGTTGTTTTCGCTCCGCGGCATTATCCCGCAATTTTGACCACCGGGCGGCGCAAAGCCGTTTTACCGCCCCCACAACAGCCTTTGCTCCATCCACCAGGGAAATCTGAAAAAAGAAGATAACACCCAATAAAATTGCGGTGCTTACCAGGATATACGAGCCCTGAATACCAAAGGCATTATAGCTGAATACCAAAAAAAGGGCGCCCAAAATTCCCGCACCCTCACCCCGGCGCGCATAATTAAGTTCCTCCGCAAGCCGAGGCGGAAACTGATAGCCTCGATAATACAGCATATGGAAAGTCAATGTCACCGCGAACACCAATAGGGCCAAGCCCAGGATCTTGCGCAAAGAAGGCGGCCACCGCTTACCGCGAAAAATATGTAAGGAAACAAAAAAGATCAGAACGGTGAAAAGCACCGCCAGATCACCAAAGGCGATCCTTAACACCCCGCGCAGCGTCAAACCCACCCAACCCGCGGTGTCTACGTACAAAGCAAAAATAGAGAACACCGAAAAGGCCAAAAGGAGAATGCCAATAATCTCCCTAGATTTGATACCTCGCTTTTTTTTCGCACTCAACTTGTCCACCTCTTATTTCCATGTTCTACGCAGTTTAGCCGATCTCCTTGCTAAGACTTGGTAGAACCGCTGCTATCCTTGCGCACGCTATCCTTGCGCACGCTATCCTTGCGCACGCTATCCTCGCTCACGCTATCTTTGCGCAAGCTATCTTTGCGCACGCTATCTTTGCGCACGCTATCCTTGCGCACGCTATCTTTGCGCAGCT
>CAZVDE010000009.1:35829-52565 GCA_964626065.1 uncultured Clostridiaceae bacterium
TTGCGCAGCTGCTGCAGTTCTTCAATAAAACGATCTATATCCTTAAACTGGCGGTAGACCGAAGCAAACCTCACATAGG
Source organism: uncultured Clostridiaceae bacterium (assembly GCA_964626065.1). Lineage (GTDB taxonomy): Bacteria > Bacillota > Limnochordia > Darwinibacteriales > Darwinibacteriaceae > UBA3910. The sequence goes on from CAZVDE010000009.1 coordinate 35,909, forward strand.
CCACATCGTCTAGCGCGCGCAGCTTGTCCATAACCAGCTCGCCAATGGATTCTGAGGAAACTTCCCGTTCCAGCCGCGAACGTACCTCCCCTTCAATTTCGGCCACGGCCTCTTCCAGCGTTTCCACGGAAATGGGCCTCTTTTCGCAGGCCCTCATCATCCCGTTAAAAATTTTTGTCCGGGAAAAAGGTTCCCGCCTGCCATCTTTCTTGATCACCAAAAAAGGAATCTCATCAAGGCGCTCATAAGTCGTAAAACGCTTGCGACAAGACATGCATTCCCGCCGACGGCGGATGGACGCGCCTTCTTCTGTTTGACGAGAATCTAATACTTTACTGTCTAGGTGCAGGCAAAACGGACAACGCATCTTTGCCACCTCCCCATGAAATATTATACAGTAAAACGTTCAGCGGCGCCATGTCTTGTTTTTTACGAGTACCACATCGGTCCCGATTAAATGCACGTCCTGCCAAGAAATCTCTAAATCGGAATGCCGCCCCCGCCAAAACATAAAGGGGCGTACCTGGTCAACGATGAGAAAATTGATTCGGCCTGTTTCCGGATCAAGATCGACATCGCAGACCGCGCCCAGATAAGTGCCCTCTTCCATGTTGATTACATCTAGGCGCCGCAAATCGGAAGTCTTAATCATGGCATTTCACCCCTTACAATCACTATATGCTGTGGGGCAAAAAAAGAAACGGCCGAGGCCGTTTCCGCCCAATGCCGTTTCTTTAGTGCAGAAAGGATGCGTACCCCGCCGCGGATGCTCGCCACCATCTTTGGATGGTGCGTGCATACTGCGTCTGAGAAAAATGGTCCCAGATTTTTAAGCGAAAAGCGAAATTTCTGCCTTCCCCATCCTCATTTACCAGGAGCAAATCGGAGTTGGTGCCCTCCAAGTCGGACAAGCAGAGGGGTGGAAACAAAACACACCACCAATTGTCCCCTGCCCCACTACCGATTTCCACCCGCACCGCATCGTACACTCCTTCGGGAAGGGACAAATCACCATATTTTCTTAAGGGAAAGGGGAATTTACCAATCTGAACAGCCACCGGATAGGCATACCCTTCCCCGTATACCCTGGCTTGGGCCGCATCTTCAATTCTGTCCCGATGCGACTGCAGCAGCCTGTGTGCTTCCTGTTTGTCGCCTACCGTGCCTAAAATGCTTTTGGTCTCCTCTATAACGGTGTCGCGTACCAGCAGCTTCAAATCCTGGTCTTTGGGTGAATTACTGTTGGCAAGTACGTGCAAGCGGATTAAATTATGTTGTGCAAAGGCCGTTTCATTGCCAGCCCCATTAATGAAAACTGAAAGCATAAGGGCAAAAAACAATCCCGCCAGTAATAAGGTGGCACTGAGCAGCAACCGTACCCAGATCAATTTTCGCATTATGCCTTTCCTCCTCATGATGTAGCCATATGTTTTCTCAGGTTCTTTAAGGCGGCTTTCTCCAGGCGGGAGACTTGGGCTTGCGAAATGCCGATTTCATCCGCAACCTCCATTTGAGTCCGCCCCTCGTAAAAGCGCATCGTTAAAATCAAGCGCTCCCGTTCCCCCAAATGCCTCATCCCCTCTTTGATGCTGACACCTTCGATCAAGCTGCGGTCTGTATTCTTTTCATCACTGATCTGGTCCAAGACGAAAATGGGATCGCCGCCATCGTTATAGATCGGTTCAAATAAAGAAATGGGGTCTTGGATCGCGTCCAAAGCGAAAACAATCTCTTCACGAGGTATTTGCAGTGCTTGCGCGATTTGGCCGATAGTGGGTTCTTTCGAATATTTGTTGGCCAAGCTGTCCCGCGTCTGCAGCGCTTTATAGGCGATATCCCGCAGCGAACGGCTGACCCTGATTGGGTTGTTATCACGTAGGTAGCGTCTTATCTCTCCCACTATCATGGGAACCGCATAGGTAGAAAACTTAACGTTTTGGCTGAGATCAAAATTGTCTATCGCCTTCATTAAGCCAATACAGCCGACTTGGAACAGGTCATCAACATACTCTCCCCGATTGTTAAAGCGCTGAATTACGCTGAGCACTAAACGCAGGTTCCCCTGCACCATCTCATCTCGCGCATCCTTATCCCCGGCCTGGATGCGTGCTAACAGTACCCGCATCTTTTTGTTGGGCAAAACGGGTAGTTTAGCAGTATTTACGCCGCAAATCTCCACTTTATTCATTTTTGCTGCCTCCCCAAACTGCCGATTACATTGTTCAGTATTGCCACCTTGGGCCCGTTCTATTCCATTTCGTCTGTGCAGGCTTTCCGCCAAGTAAGGGAGGAATTTTCGCCATGATGGACTAATATTCTGAAGTAAGACACTATGGGGAGGGAAACGCATGCCGAAATACATCCTTTACGTCGATGTGTGGTTATTGCGTCTAGGCTGTAATTTCATTTTGGAGTACTTGCTGCTTTGGGCGACCGCCTCAATCACGCATACCCGCACCAAACCGGCACGCTTGACCTTAGCCTCCGCAGTGGGAACACTGCACTACCTGCTTTATCTCCTGGCCGGCCTGGGCCTGATTCCCTTTTACGGACTGCTGCAATTCTTTCCCGTGATTATCTTGGTCTCCCTGGCCATGCTGCTGATCACTTTTCACCCCCTGCCCACAAAAAAATTACTCTCTGTGACCGGTTATTTCTATGGCATTGGTTTTATCGCGGCAGGGGCGGGGCTGGCCGGCGCCTATCTTTTTAGCGGAGGGAGCAGTCCGATTTTTCCCCTGGGTACTCTCATTTCCATCGTAACCGTTCTAGTCATAGCTGAATTAGGCTGGGGTATTGTGCACCAAAGGATGATCAATCAGGTCTACCGAGTTGCGGTGGAAATTCGATGTGATGATATTGCGGTAAAAATGAAGGCTTTAGTGGATACGGGCAACAATCTAAAGGATCCGTTAAATAACCAGCCGGTAATTATTGTGGAACAGGATGCCCTGAAAGGGCTGCTTCCACCTGAAATCGAACGGGTAGTAGCGGAAGTGGAAAACGGGGAGCTTTCCGCGCTGCAACGCTTGGAAACGTTGGAAGCCTGGCAGACGCGCATTCGCCTTATTCCGTTCAATTCCATTGGTAGAAAGAACGGACTGTTGGTTGGTTTTAGGCCCGATGCCGTAAAAATCGGCGATAATCCCGCCAGCACTAATTCTCAGCCCACAATTGCCATCCATCCCCGCGGACTCGATCCCCATCATGAGTATAAAGCCTTGATTCCGCCGGCGGCCCTGGAGGGCCCTCTGCATAGCGCCGGCCAACATATGGTGAAAGGTGGGAAAACCCATGCTGATCAAACGTCTTCGGATTGTTAGCTTGAAACTGCGTTTCCGGCTGATTAACCTTCTAAACCGCCTGGGCTTGGCCCCCGAAGTCCATTATATTGGCAGCAATGAGGTCCTACCTCCGCCCTTATCGCCCGAAGAAGAGCAAGGCCTGCTTGTGCGCCTGCAGGCCGGGGACCTTAACGTTAGAACACCCCTTATCGAACGCAATTTGCGGCTTGTGGTCTACATCGCACGCAAATTCGAAAACACAGGCATATCGATCGAAGATTTGGTTTCCATCGGAACAATTGGGCTGATCAAGGCGGTCAACACATTTGACCCTTCAAAAAACATAAAGTTGGCAACGTATGCCTCGCGCTGCATAGAAAATGAAATCTTGATGTACTTGCGCCGCACAAGCAAGCTGAGGGCCGAAGTATCCTTTGATGAACCCCTGAATATCGATTGGGATGGCAATGAATTAGTCCTGGCGGATGTGGTGGGACACGAAAGCGATATTATCAAACATATAGAAAAAGAAGTGGATAAAGCCCTGCTCGCCGCGGCATTAGCGCAGCTGACAGGGCGTGAGAAAAAAATCATGGAATTACGTTTTGGGTTAAACAGCGAACGAGAGCTCACCCAACGGGAAGTTGCGGAATTGCTGGGCATCTCCCAGTCCTACATTTCGCGCTTAGAGAAAAAAATCTTAAAGAAATTGCGTAAAGAGATGAAAAAGATGGAATAAAAAATTCCCTGCGGGACCCGGAAAAGGTGACCCCGCAGGGAATTTCACTCCGCGCTTATTTCCTGCGTAAAAAGGCAGGTATATCCAATTCGTGATCTGTAAAGGGACGAATGTCCAATTCCTTAGTGATCGTAAACGAGTCTTTGCCGCGCGGGGCATCGAAACCGGTGGCTATGACCGTCACGCGGATCGTTTCTTCCAAGCTTTCATCAATAACTGCGCCAAAAATAACGTTCGCATCAGGATCGGCGGCCTGCGAAATTATCTCCGCCGCTTCATTTATTTCAAAAAGACCCATGCTCGAACTACCCGTCAAACTCAAAAGAACGCCCTTAGCCCCCTCAATGGAAGCCTCCAGCAGGGGGCTGCTGATTGCCTGCTGCGCGGCCTTGATGGCGCGATCTTCGCCGGTAGCCTGCCCAATACCCATCAAAGCGGATCCCGCATTGGTCATGATTGTGCGCACATCGGCGAAATCAAGATTGATCAGGCCCGGTACAGTGATCAAGTCCGAGATGCCCTGCACACCCTGGCGCAGAACATCATCCGCGACGCTGAACGCCTCCAGCATCGAAGTGCGTTTTTCCACCACCTGCAGCAGCCGATCGTTGGGGATAGTAATCAGGGTATCCACCTTGGTTTTTAAAACATCAATGCCCTTCTCCGCCTGCTCTCTGCGGCGGCGCCCTTCGAATGTAAAAGGCTTGGTCACAACCCCGACCGTAAGGGCCTGGAGCTCCTTGGCAATCTCCGCCACCACCGGTGCGGCCCCGGTACCGGTGCCCCCACCCATGCCGGCGGTAATAAAGACCATATCCGCTCCTTGCAGTGCTGCTCGAATTTCATCGCGCGATTCTTCCGCTGAACGCTGCCCGATGCTGGGATCGGAGCCGGCCCCTAATCCCTTGGTCAATTTTTCGCCCACCTGAATCTTAAGATGGGCATCTGACATGTGCAGCGCTTGAGCATCAGTGTTAAGAGCTACAAACTGAATACCCGTAAGGTCCGCTGCAATCATGCGGTTCACCGCGTTGCTGCCCGCTCCTCCGCAACCAATTACTATTATGTTCGCATACTGAACATTATCTAAATCAAACTCGAACATGGGATCCCCCTTCTCCAACGTCGATTTATAACCGTTGATTGCTTTATTTTCCACACCCGGACCCATTTATCCTTCATGACTAGAAAAAACTACAGAATGCCCACGACGGGATTTTTTGTCACCCGCAGATCTATTTTGACCGCGTGTTCTCCCCTAGACGCCAAATCGTCCAATATTTTACCCAACAAAACAAATTTTTGTTCAAGTTCAACGGGCGGGCCCATGAGCACTTCAGTGCCCGAACGGCTGATAAAAGCCCTGCTGGCCGCATTCCACTCCGAAATATAGTCCTTTAGATCCGTGGGGATGATGCTCATCAGCCGCGCTGTGGAGACAAGCTGTTCCCGCGACTCCAGATCAAGATTGGTAATAATGGGAAGGGAAAAGACAAAAACACCTTCAGGCGGGGGCAACAATGTTCCTTCTTTATCAAGCAACAGCCAACCTCCGGTGGAAGGCAGCTGCGCCACCGGCGTACGCTCCTGAACGCGAACGATGATGCGGTTCGGCCAGCGCCATTTCACTTTTGTCTCCAAAATCCACGGATGTTCGCTGAGAGCGGAGCTCAATTCTCTAGAATCCAAACGCCACACATTCACGGGGGAAAAATCCAGATATAGATCTAAATGCCGCGCCTGAAGATAACCGAGGCCTGTCCACTCAACCGAATCCGTTTCAAAAAAACTGGAATTACAAAATAAATAAAAGGCAATAACCAAGGCAATGATCAGCACAGAAAAAACGCCTTTTTTATCTCCTGGTTCAGTCCGCATCTTAACACTCTCCTAATCCGGTACCCTGACTATTTTTGCACCTAACTGCCTCAATTTTTCTTCCATGCTTTCATAGCCCCGATCAATATGTTCTATGCCGCCCACAATAGTCTGTCCTTCTGCCGCCAGTGCTGCCAACACCAGCGCAGCGCCCGCACGCAAATCGCTGGCATGCAGTTTCGCCCCGAGCAACGGAGTCGGCCCATAGACCTTTAGTTCTTTACCGCGAATTTTGAAGTCCGCACCCAATTTTCGCAGTTCGGAAGTATAGCCGAAACGCTGATCGAACACCGCTTCGATGAGCACACTAACGCCCTGGGCCTGAGTTGCGGCCACCGCTATTTGCGGCTGAAGATCGGTGGGAAAACCCGGATGCGGGCCGGTAAAAATACGAAACGGTTTGATCTCGGCCGGCGCTTCGACCGTCAGCGAATGCCCCTGGGCCTCAACGACCGCTCCCATCCGGCGCATAACATCGAGCAGTGAAACTAAATGTTCAGGCCGGACATTCGTCAGCGTTCCGCTCCCCCCCGTTAGCAAAAAAGCCAACAGATAGGTGCCTGCTTCAATTCTGTCCGGGATCACGTTACCATCAGCTGAGCCCAGGCCCCCCACCCCGGAAATCTTAATTGTGGAGGTGCCTGCCCCTTCAATGCAGGCCCCCATTTTATTCAGAAAATCCTGAATATCCTCGATTTCCGGTTCGCGGGCCGCATTGCGAATGATAGTGTCGCCTTTAGCCAGCGTTGCTGCCATCATTATGTTCTCGGTGGCCCCCACACTGGGGTAACGAAACTTTATGTCCGCCCCGTGCAGCCGTTTAGCCCGGGCCATAATAAATTTGTCCGTGACTTCAATTTCCGCGCCCATCCGCCGCAAGCCGCTGAGATGCAAATCCAGGGGCCGTGTTCCAATTGCGCACCCGCCCGGCATCACTACCTTTACCCAACCCAAACGGGCTAATAAGGGTCCGATTACCTGCACCGAGGCGCGCATCGATTTAGCGGACTCTTCCGGAACAGTGCCCTGAAGAGAAGAGACGAGCAATTCGAGGCGATTATTACGCAGTTCAGTCCGTACCCCCAGGCCCTCCAATACGCTGGCCATTGTGAACACATCCGTTATCTGCGGTACATCATCTATTATAAATCTTCCCTGTCCCAATAAGGCCGCAGCCATTAACTTTAAAGCAGAGTTCTTGGCGCCGTTGACCCGCAACGTGCCGCGCAGACTGTGTCTACCCTCAACGATAAACATGCCCATTCTATCACCTCAACCCCGTTCTGCTACCGTTTATAATATGCCGCAGGGGGTAATCGGTGAAAACGGGGCCGTCAAGCCCTCAAGAATGGTTTTTTGATCGGCGGGGGCCTAAGCCTCACATTGCCGCGATATATTCAGTAAGATACCAACGCCTGCCAAGCTCACCAACAGTGAAGAGCCGCCGTGGCTGATAAAAGGCAGCGGAATGCCTGTCACGGGTAGTGTACCTGTGACCACGCCAATGTTCAGCATGGCCTGAAAAGCTATCATGGAAGTAATTCCAATTGCCAACAGGCTTCCGTACAAATCAGGCGCCCGCATGGCTATACGCAGGCCGCGCCAGCCAATGATGAAAAACAAGATCAAGACCGCAACACCACCTAAAAAACCCAGTTCCTCGCAGAGGATGGCAAAGATGAAGTCAGTGTGGTGTTCGGGCAGATAGGAAAATTTCTGCTTACTTTTACCTAAGCCTAAACCGAATAATCCCCCTGAACCGACGGCGAGCAAGGATTGAATTACATTCCAGCCCGTGTTGGTAGGATCGGCCCAAGGATCCCAAAAGGCAAAAAGGCGCCTGAGGCGATATTCTTTCATCGTCATCAAATAAAGTAGAACGGGTACGGATAAAAGCCCCACTAAACCAAGCTGGCCTAGATGGGCGCCGCCCGCAAAGAGCATAAGTAGCACAGTAAATACAAGGGCGATGCCGGTGCCAAAATCGGGTTCAAGTAAAATGAGGGCGAACTGGACCCCGGTGAGCAGTAGTAAGGGCAGTAAGCCTTGGAAAAATTTCCGTGTTGTTTCCCTCTTGGTGGATAAATAGACAGCCACATAATTGACCATAATCAGCTTGGATAGTTCGGAGGGCTGTAAATTAAAGCCAAACAGGCGTATCCAACGGGCAACGCCTGTGGCATCCCGCCCCACAAACAAGACCACAACCAGGAGAATGTAGGATATGACCAGTCCGGGCAGGGCGAGGCTTTTCAGCACATGATAATCCACTTTCATAAATAAAAAGAGCAGCGCCAGGCCAACCAGCGCCAAGATCGACTGTCTTTGCACAAAATGATAGGGATTATCAAAATGGGACATGCCCATGACGGAAGAAGCGCTGAAGACCATGACTAACCCTAGGCCAAGCAGGATAATCACCGATACAAAAATTAAAAAATCCGGTTTGCCTTTTTTTGTGAACAATATTGTCGCCCCCTCCCTAATTCATATGCTCTTAGAGAAAAGCCAACAACCCTAAGATGGCAAAAATCAGGGCTATTAACCAAAAACGAATCATCACGGTGCTTTCGGCGAAACCCTTTACCTCAAAGTGGTGATGTAGGGGGGCCATCTTAAACAAACGCCCGCCCCTCGTAACCCGAAAATAAGCTACCTGAATGATTACGGATAACGTTTCGATGACATACAGACCGCCAATTATGAGCAAAAAAAGAGGAGTCTTCGTCAAAATGGCCATGGCAGCCAAAGCAGCCCCTAACCCGAAAGAACCGGTATCTCCCATAAAAACTTGTGCGGGCGGGGCATTGAACCAGAAAAAGCCCAGACAGGCCCCTGTTAGTGCGCCCGCAAAAAGGGCAAGATCGGGATAACCCGAAAATAAGGCCAGCAAGCCGAAAGCGGCGGCACTAACGGCCGTGGTGCCTGTGGCCAGTCCATCTAGGCCGTCCGTGAGATTGACCGCATTTACCGTGCCCACCAAAACGAACATTGTAACCGGAACATACAGCCAGACAGGCAAGTTAAGAACCCTGCCCGAAAAGGGGACAAGATAGGCGGTGCCCACCCGGGCGGAAGCATATAAAGCTATCAGGAGGGCTAAACCGAACTGGGCCACTAATTTCTCCCGGGCCCTAAGGCCCAAAGAGCGTTTGGCCACAACTTTTATGAAGTCATCTAAAAAACCGACCGTGGCAAAGCCCACTGTAGCGAACAGCATTATGATCTGATTATGGGTTAGGGGCGGGAAAATGATGACAGCAATGACAACGGCGAGAATGATCAAAATTCCGCCCATAGTGGGCGTACCCGCCTTATCCAGATGGGTTCTCGGCCCGTCCTCCCTAACGCTCTGGCCCACCTTCAAACGATGCAAATAACTAATGGTCAGCGGCCCCGCCGCAAGGCAGATTGCAAATGCAAGCAGAGCGCTTAACAGTGGAGCCACATAAGCGGACACTTAGCTCCCACCCTTCATTAATTCGTCCACAATTTCTTCGAATTGCAGGCTGCGAGAGGCCTTAATCAAGATTAGATCACCTTCCGCGGCGTCCAAGTCGGTTTTCAAAAAGTCCTGTACAGAAGCGTAAATCTGACCGGCGCCCGCCCCTCGCCGCATAAGGGACGCGTGTTCGCCGATGAAAATCAATTTTGACGCGGATTTCTTAGCATAAGCGCCTATCTCGGCGTGCGCCTGATCGGATATTTCACCCAATTCAAGCATATCGCCTAGAATGGCGATACGCTTCCCGGAACAATACATATGAGCCAATGTATCCAAAGCGACCTTCATCGAGGCCGGGCTCGCATTATAACTGTCATTGAGAATCACTACTCCCCGGGGGTTGCGCTGAACTTCGAGGCGCATGGCGCTGAGCGTAAGGTGTTCTAATGCCTTGGCCCCCATCTCAAGGGGTACGCCAAATTGCAGGCCCACCGCCAGGGCGGCGCAGGCGTTCCACACATTATGCACCCCGGGCACGACAAGCTTAACCGCCACTTGTTCCTGATCATAGCAGACATTAAACGAAGGGCGGCCTTCAAAATCCACCGCGATGCCGCTGGCGACCAAATCATTGGCCACATCGAGCCCATAATAGGTGACATTCCCTTTGAAAGAGCGGGCCTGCCCGCGCACCGAAGGGTCATCACCGTTTAAGACCGCGGTCCCTTCCGGGCCCAGCGCCCCGAGCAGCTCGCCCTTGGCCTGAGCCACATTACCCATGCTGCCTAAAAGCTCCAGGTGAACGGGGCCAATATTAGTAATCACACCGAGATTGGGGGGGCAGATTTCGGTCAGCCGTGTGATCTGTCCTAAGCCGCGCATGCCCATTTCGGCCACTAAAATCTCATGATCCTCTTCCAGCCCCAGCACCGTGAGGGGAACCCCTATCTCATTGTTATAATTACCCTGAGTGCTTCGAACGGAATAGCGAGAACGCAAAACCTGGGAGATCATGTCCTTGGTAGAGGTTTTTCCGTTGCTTCCCGTTACTGCTACAACGGGCAGAGGATATTCAGCTAAGTAAGCGGTGGCTAAATTCCGCAGGGCCAGCAGCGGATCGTCCACCAAAATAACCCCGGGTTGATCGTGGGACCCTTCCTTAACCAGGGCATAACCGCCCTTTGCCAGTACCTCCGAGACAAATTCGTGCCCGTCCCGTTTTTCTCCGGCCAAAGCCACAAACAAACTACCGGGCGCGGCCACTCTGCTGTCGATTGTCACCTGTTTGACGATACCCGTGCCGATAGCCCTCCCGCCGGCAAAAACGGCGATTTGTTCAAGTGTTAGGGGACGCATTATTCCTTCAGCTCCTTAATGGCGGCCCTGACCTCTTCCCCGTCGTCGAAATGAATCCGCCCGGCGGCGGATTCCTGATATGTTTCGTGCCCTTTACCCGCCACGACAACAAGATCCGCGGGACCGGCCAGACTGATCGCTTTTTTGATCGCGGCCCGGCGACGTAAAATAATCAGGTGTTCTGCAGGGGAATTGATTGTCAAAAGGCCTGTTTCAATGTGAGAGCAAATGTCCGCCGGATCTTCACTGCGGGGATTATCGGAAGTAATGATTGCCACATCCGCCAATCGGCCTGCCACGGCACCCATCAGGGGCCGTTTTGCCCGATCCCGATCACCGCCCGCACCAAATACCAAAATTAAGCGTCCGCCCGCCAGCAGTGCCCGGGCAGTGTGCAGAATATTCTCCAGTCCGGCCGGAGTATGTGCATAATCCACGATGACATTAAGGCCGGCAGCGTTTTCAATTAGTTCAAAACGGCCCGGTACACCGGATAGCGCCTCCAGACCCTTTTTGATGTGGGTCAGAGGGATACTCTGCCCCAAACAAAGGGCCGCGGCGCCCAACGAGTTATAAACATTGAAATGACCCGTAAGCCGTAATTTGATGGGTATTTGCCCCACTTCACTATTCAGTATATAAGAAACACCGGACTTTTCCAACTCAATCTTCTCGGCCCTTACGTCAGCGGGATGATCCACACCGTAGCTGATGACTGAACCGGCGCAGTATTCTGCCAGCTGCCGGCCCCATTTATCGTCGTAGTTTAGTCCGGCTGGGCCGTGCAAATGGGTAAAGAGTTTGACTTTGGCAGCAAAGTACTCGTCCATGGTAGCGTGGAAGTCCAAATGATCCTGGGAAAGGTTGGTAAACAATCCCCCGTCAAAAACAACATCCGCCACCCTATCGAGCAGCAAGGCATGGGAGGAAACCTCGATTACAACAGCGTCTAAACCTGCTTCAACCATCTCGGCCAGCGTTCGCTGGAGATCCAAGGCCTCGGGTGTGGTGCGAGAAGCCGCCTGCACCCGCCCGCCCACAAGTATCTGAATTGTCCCGATTACACCCACGCTGAGGCCGGCGGCCTCTAAAATCGATTTGATAAAATAAGTGCTGGTCGTCTTGCCGTTCGTACCCGTCACACCCAAAACCCGTAATTTTCCACTGGGATGGCCGTAGAAATTGGCGCTCATCCGGCTCAGGGCCCGCCGGACATCGCTTACTTTGATTTGGGGCAGCTCTAAACCGGGGATCCAGTGTTCTACGACCGCGGCCACCGCCCCTTTTAGCTGCGCATCCCGGACATAATCGTGACCATCCCGCTGAAAACCGCGAATAGCGGCGAACAAATCGCCCGGCCGAACCAGGCGTGAATCATAAGCTAAACCCAAGATTTCAGTACACGGCCCGCGCCTTTCAAAATCCAAACCGGCAAGCACCTTTTCCAGCTGCAAGCTATGCCCTCCTTACCCCATTCTAGAGTTTAAACCGCACTTCCACTGCCCCCCCGGGCAGGACTTTTGTTCCCGCCGCCGGCGACTGCTCATAAGCCAATCCCGTGCCCACCACCTTAATCCGCAAACCAACCTCGGAAAGCTTTAAGGATGCATCACGCATGCTTAGGCCCAAGACAGATGGTACCACAACGCTTTTTTCCATCTCCTCATTGTAAAAAAAGAGCCGCACCGTTGTCTGGACAGGGACCCTGCTGCCGGGTGCAGGCGTTTGCTCAACAACCAGATCTCCATCGCCTTCCGCCGCCCAGTTTAAAGTCTGCTGCGCCAGTTTGGCTTGGGCTTCCGCCAAACTGAAATTCGTTACATTAGGCACGACGGCAAGGGGCGAAGGGTTGTTTTGTACTGCTCGTTTCTTCACACCCAGGTACTCTAGGCTTTCTTCCATAATCTCCCTGAAAACGGGTGCCACCAGTACACCGCCGTAGGCGCCTTCAACCTTGGGATTATATAAGACAACAAGGGCGGCCAACCGGGGTTCATCCACCGGAGCAAAACCGATAAAAGAAGCGATTCGCTCCGCGCTATAAACCCCATCCCGAGGAACTTCCGCGGTACCGGTTTTACCGGCCACGTAATAACCGGGTATATCCGCCCGATTGCCGTTGCCGTTCACCACCACAGAACGCAGCAATTCACTGACTTTAGCTGCCGTTTCCTCACTGATTGGATGCAGGTCCAACAGTTCGGGTTTTATTTCTTGAATCAGCTTACCTTGACTATCGCGCAGTTCTTTGACAAAATGCGGCTGCATTATCCGCCCGCCGTTGGCAATGCCGCTGACCGCCGCCAAAAGCTGGAGGGGAGTGACCGCGATACCCTGGCCGAAACCCATATTCGCCCACTGCAAGGCCATGGAGGGCGATTCATGGGGTTTGGCTACCGTACCAATAGCCTCGCCGGGAAAATCAATGCCTAAGCGCTGCCCGAAACCGAAGTTCCGGATATAAGGATAAAAACGCTGCGCGCCCATTTCGTCCGCCAACTTGGCAAAGACAATGTTATCGGATCGTTCCATCGCTTCCAGGAATGTAATACTCCCGCTGGCCCTGCCATCGGAATTACGAATACGCCCCCCGCCTATTTCCCAATAAAGTCCGCTCTCAAAAGTACGAGCGTTGTGGGTTAGATTCAAATCTAAGCTCGCCGCCGCCGTGACAAACTTAAAAGTTGAGCCGGGCTCATATTGGTCCGTAATGGCAACATTTCGCCGCTGTTCCAGCGGCACCTTCTGATAATCATTCGGATCGAATGTGGGAAAGATGGCGTTAGCTATAATTTCACCCGTGCGCGGATCCATGATAAGTACCAAACCCCTGTCACTCTTGCTGGAGAGAACCGCGTCCTGCAAGACCAGCTCCGCATTATACTGGATGACAGAATCCAAAGTCAGAATCACATCCTGCCCGGCCTGTGCGGGTATTGATTGCAAAGTCCCCCCCGGAATGCTGCGCTGCGAAGCATCCCGCTCCGCGGTAAGCCGGCCCGGGATTCCCCGCAAAATTGCATCATAGTAATACTCTATTCCTTCCAAACCTTGATTATCCGAGCCCGCTATACCTAAAACGTGGGCCGCCAAAGTCCCCTGCGGATAAAAACGCTGCGGCCGTTTAACCAAGAATATTCCCGGCAGACTTAAGGCGCGTATTGCCTCTGCCGCGGGCGGGTCTAAACCTCGGCCGAGCCATACGCTTCCCGTTGACCTGCTTTGCAGCAGCGTAATAATCTGATCAGTGGATAACGACAAATAAGGAGCCAATTGCCGCGCTGTTTCCGGCACATCCCGAACACTTTCGGTAAGTGCATACACCGCATCAGCTCCGATACTCACAGCCAATATTTTATGGTTCCGATCTAAAATTAAGCCCCTGCGGGCATCCACCGTTTGGGGCCGCATCCTTTGCGCTTCGGCCCGCTGTGAATATTCCCGCCCGCGATAGATTTGCAGATAAGCCAAACGACCCATGAGAAGAACGCAGCCTAAAGTAAGTACGCAGAAGATTATAACGGTTCGTTTAATCCTCGATTTATTAGCGTTGTAACGTGCCAGCTTCAACTCCTCCCAACGGAAAAGCCTTATTCAACCAGGCGGCCAACGATGCGAAGATTCCCCGCGAACCCCCCGGGGCATCCTCTGCCAGCCAACGCCCATGCTCATTTGCGCCGGGCTGCTCCTCTTGGTTAAAAACCAAGCCAATCGTCAGCTGGGGCTCCACCATGCCCAACTGTGAGCGGGCGATCTGCTCAACTTTGGGCAGGCTGCGCTGCGATTCCAAATTAAGCATCAAATAATCATTATGCTGTTCCAGCGTGTTCGCCCGTTCCTGTAGATATCCCAACTCCACATTGAGATAATAAGAAGTGACCTGCTGCTGCAAGTAGAGCAGGGACACAGCCACACAGCAGGCGGCCAAGAGGCAAATTTTTAACGTGGCCGGAACTGCGACCCGCTTTCTTTTCCGCCGGGGGCTCAAAGCGGGTTTGTGCTCATCCTCATATTCGAGATACGGGTCGATCAATTGTCTTGCGGCGGACATTTAGCACACCCTTCCTACAACTTTTCTATCACTCTAAGCTTGGCACTTCGCGCCCGGGCATTGCTTTCCACCTCACCCTTGGAAGGTAAAATCGGTTTGGTGTTCACCAACCGGGCTGTGGGCTTCTGGCCACAGACACAAATGGGAAGATTGGGCGGACATGTACAGCGGCCCAGAAGTTCTTGAAAATAGTTTTTCACAATCCTGTCTTCCAAGGAATGAAAAGTGATTACAGCAAGCCTGCCCTCAGGTGCAAGCATTTCTACAGCCTGCTGTAGACCTTCTTGCAGCGCACCCAATTCATCATTGACAGCTATCCGCAGTGCCTGGAAGGTGCGGCGGGCAGGATGGGGGCCAACGGCCCTGGCTGCTGCCGGAATTGCTTTTTTTATGACGGATACTAACTGCCCGGTGGTCTCAAGCGGCGCTTTTTTTCGTTCGCTGACGATAAACTCACTAATTCGGCCGGCCCAGCGTTCCTCACCGTAATCCCTGATAATCTCGGCCAACTGCTGCTCGCTGTATGTATTCACTATAGTTTCGGCCTGCAGTCGCTGTCCGGGATCCATTCTCATATCCAGCGGGGCGTCCTGCTGATAGCTAAACCCTCGCTCTGCGCTGTCGAGCTGCGGCGAGGATACCCCTATGTCCATAAGAATGCCATCCACCGCGCCGATGTGCAGCCCGGACAAGATATCCCGCAGGTTGCGGAAATTGTCCCTGACCAAAGTCACCTGCCGAGCATAGGCCGCCAGCCTGTACTGAGCCCGCTCCAGAGCCTGGGGATCCTGATCAATACCGATTAAACGAATTGTTGGTTCGATGGCCAGCATACCCATACTGTGCCCTGCTGCGCCCAGCGTGCAATCTACATAAAGGGCATGGGGTTTCAAATTCAGTTTTTCAATTGTCTCTTGCAGTAAAACCGGTTGATGGGAAAACTTCATCTCGCTCATCCTTCGACTTTTAAATGCCCAAATCCACGATGTTTTCGGCAATATCCTCAAAGGATTCTTCCGCTGCGCCAACGTAGGATTCCCACTGCTCCTTGCTCCAAATTTCAATTCTGCTGGAAACCCCGATAACCACCGCGTCTTTGTCGATCAATGCGAATTCCCGCAAATTAGCGGGCAAATTAATGCGACCTTGTTTATCCATTTCGCATTCTGCCGCTCCCGAGAAGAGAAAACGCACAAACTGCCTTGCATCCCTTTTCGTCAAGGGCAAGTTTTTGAGCTTGGTTTCTAGCGTTTCCCATTCTTCTGCAGGAAATAAAAAGAGGCAGTTATCCAGGCCGCGCGTTATTACCGCGCCCTCCCCCAATTCTTCCCGGAATTTGGCGGGGATGATCAAACGGCCCTTACTATCCAAGCTATGCTGGTACTCGCCCATGAACATCCTCTGCACATCCTTTCCGGTTATTCCCCACTTTTCCCCACTTACTACCACTTTATTGATTTGATTCGCCGGTTTTGCCCTAAGTCCTCCCTCACAGGCAAAATTTTACATAAAAAAACCCGGATACCAAAAAGTATCCAGGCGATTAGTCCATCTGAGTGAACCTATAAGCCGAGTTCTGTCAAGGACGATCATCTATCTAGGATTTTAGTTGCCTAAAACCTCATGCGGTTAACCCGGAAGTCACGTGAGGCGAGCAGCCTCTCCTTCCCTATTTAACCTTGCTCCGGATGGGGTTTACCTAGCCGATTAGTCGCCTAACCGCTGGTGAGCCCTTACCTCACCTTTTCAGCCTTACCCACGGGGATTTATTCCCGGGGCGGTTTATTTCTGTGGCACTAGCCTTGGGGTTGCCCCCACTGGGCGTTACCCAGCATCCCGCTCTGCGGAGCTCGGACTTTCCTCAAGGAGTTTTCCTCGCGATCATCCGGTTCACTCAGTATCTT
>CAZVDE010000010.1:0-42082 GCA_964626065.1 uncultured Clostridiaceae bacterium
ACTATATTATTCGCAGTTCGGAGAAATTGTCCTTCTTAAAACGGTGATTAGGCAGGACTTTTCTGCGGAAACTGGAAAACTAAAAGGTACAGTAAAAGACTGGGGCGAAAAAAATGAGCTTTCTGGATAAATTGCGCCTGAAAATTAAGGAACCCGCCAATGCACTGACCCATTTCGCCATGTTCGTAGCGGGTTTGGTGTTTTTGGCCCTACTGCTCAAAAAGGGATGGGGCCGGGTGGACGGTACAGTTGTGGGCCTGATCTTCGGTTTAAGCATTATCTTACTCTATGGTGCCAGCACTTTGTACCATTGGATTCGCACAACCCCCAAAAAAGAGCTGCTGCTGCGCAAACTTGATCATATTTCCATCTACGTCTTAATCGCCGGTACCTATACACCGGTGCTTTATTATGCTCTAGAGGGGCGGTGGCGCTGGATAACGCTGGCCGCCGTCTGGACTCTGGCCTCGATCGGGTCTGTTTTGAAGATCTGGTTTGTCAATCTGCCCCGTGCCTTAACGGCTGTGTTTTATCTGTGTTTAGGCTGGTTTGCTGTCCTTCTCCTGCCCCAACTGGTAAGGGTGCTGCCCAAGCCTGCTTTAATAATGCTTATCGCCGGAGGACTCGTTTACACCTTTGGCGCGATCGTCTATGCTACCAAGATCTGCAATTTTGTGCCCAAACGTTTCGGTTTTCACGAAATGTTTCATATCTTCGTGGGACTGGGCACCGTTTTACACTTTTTAATGATTTACCTGTACATAATTTAGAAAGGGGGGGTAGCCCTGGCGGCAACTTGGGGTGCATTATTGATGGTAATCAGTGTGGTGCTGCGCATCGGTATACCGGTGTATTTATATCAACAAGCGAAACAGAGGCGTTTCGCCCTGCCCTGGCTGTGGGTTCTCTTTGGTATTTTCGAGCCGGTTGTGGCCCTCATGCTTTATTATGCTGCTGTTCATCTTTTTAAGGAAACCCGTACATAAGGGGGAATGGGAATGCGCTTGGCAATGGTAATAGGGGTCGCTTGCGCGATGTGCTTTTTTGCACATGCCGCGCTTGCCCATGCCGGGGGGGTGCACTTTACTTTGGCCGGTGAGAACCAACCGTCTATTGAACGCACCTTGAATCTCCTGCAGCGCAAAGTGGAAGAAGAGGGAGAAACGGACGAAATTTTTTGCCTCTTGGCGGAGGCTCATTTTTATTATGGGGATTGGTTCTCCGGTGAGGAACAGATCCAAATTTGGCGGCAGGGCGAACAATACGCTCGCCGCGCCCTGGAGCTGAACTCGCACTCGGCGGATGCCCATTATTGGGTGGCAGCCACGCTGGGTAAGATGGGAAGGGCTCAGGGCATACTAAAGTCTCTGTTTTTAGTTAACCCCATGTTCGAACACCTCGGAGCTGCCCTGGAAATAGACCGCGAACATAGCTGGGCCCATTATGCCCTAAGCCACCTGTATTTGGAACTGCCCCCCAAACCCCTTGGCCGAGGCGATCGCACCCGGGCGCTGTCTTATGCGGGCCGGGCGTTTGAACTGGAGCCGGAAGAACCGGAGTTTGTCCTCCAATATGCTAGACTACTGCTGAAAGAAAATCACGTGGAGGAAGCCCGCTCTCTGCTGCTAGCAGCGCTTGATGATCCCACCGTCCGCTGGACGGAGCCGCTGTTTGGCGAAGCGGGCAGGCTTGCCCGATTGCCGGGCGATGAAAACTAGACATGAGAAGGGCCGGCCCCCGGGCTGGTTTTTCTTAACAAATTTTTAGCCTTTGCCCTATTTTGGAAGGAAAACGGGTCCGCTGAACCGTAGTACTAACGAGAATGGAAAAATAGCAGTACGGAAAGGGGAATTGGTATGGCCTCCTATTTACCAGAACCATTTAAGATCAAAATGGTGGAGCCGATTAGGTTATTAACGAGGGAAGAACGTTTGGGATGTATTCGGAAAGCCGGTTACAACCCGTTTTTATTGCGCAGTGATGAGGTCTTTATAGATTTACTCACGGATAGTGGCACCGGAGCCATGAGCGATCGTCAATGGGCCGGGCTAATGCTGGGCGATGAATCCTATGCGGGCAGCCGCAATTACTATCACCTGGAAGAAACGGTTCAAACGATCACGGGTTACCGCTATGTGCTGCCCACCCACCAGGGCCGAGGTGCGGAACAGGTTCTGTTTCCCCTTTTGGTGCAAGAAGGTGAGTACGTGCTGGGGAACATGCACTTTGATACAACGAAGGCCCATATTGAATTAGCCCGGGGCAGGGCGGTTAACTTTATTACAGAAGAAGCACTTGATACCGCATTAGAGTATCCCTTTAAGGGAAACTTTGATCTTGAAGCGCTGGAAGCGTTTATAAAAAAACATACACCGCAAAAAATTGCCTTCATCGTAAATACGGTAACATGCAATAGCGTGGGCGGCCAACCGGTTTCCATGGCCAATATGCGGGCAGTATACGAGATTGGGCAAAAATACGGTATTCCGGTTATCTTAGACAGCGCGCGTTTTGCTGAAAATGCCTATTTCATCAAGCAGAGGGAAGCGGGTTATGAGAACAAAGAAATTCTGCATATAGCACAGGAAATGTTCTCCTATGGCGATGCCATGACCATGAGCGCTAAAAAGGACGGCTTGGTCAATATTGGCGGTGTGCTGGCCATTAAGGAGGATGAAGAGCTCTTCCGCCGCTGTCAGTCCATGATCGTGCCCCTGGAAGGCTTTCCCACATACGGGGGGCTGGCGGGTCGCGATATGGAGGCCTTGGCGATCGGCCTGCAAGAGGTGGTGGAAGAAAGCTATCTCGCCCAAAGAATAGGCCAGGTAACCTTGTTAGGCCAAGAACTCAAAGCGGGGGGAGTGCCTGTGCAGACACCCATCGGGGGCCATGCCGTCTTCGTGGATGCGGGCAAGATCCTGCCCGAAATGCCCAAAGCACACTTCCCCGGCCATGCCCTGGCAGTCGCGCTGTACGTTGAAGGGGGCATTAGGGCGGTGGAAATAGGCTCTCTTTTAAATGGGAGGAATCCGGAAACGGGTGAAGATGGTTTAGCCGAATTAGAGCTGATGCGGCTGACCATTCCTAGGCGGACGTTTACCGATAACCACATTCGGTACATCGCCTCTTCCCTAATCAAGGTCTGTCAGTCGGATCAAAAGATTCCGGGCGTGGCCTTTGAGTACGAGCCGCCTATTTTAAGGCATTTTACGGCACGGTTTAAACTGGTAGAGGCTTGAAGCAAGGAGGTTTAGAATGGCTAAATTAAAGCAAACGTGGGACTTAGAGAGCATTTTTCCGGGAGGCAGTGATTCTTCCGAGCTCAAGGCTAGTCTTAATAAATCAGAAGAGGGCATAGATGCCCTGCGGGAATATGTGGCAACGCTCGATGTTAATTTAAGTGTAGAAGAGCTGCGCGAACTCCTGAAAAGAATCCAGGAGGTATCAATGGGCCTGGTCGAAAGCTCGGCCTTCGTGGGCTGCCTGACCGCGCAAAATGTACGAGATGTCAAGGCCCTTTTGCTCCAGGGTAATTTGGGCCAAATTGGCGCGAGGCTGGGGGTGGTGTCTACCGCCATTGAACATTTATACGTCACCATTCCGGAGGAAAGGTGGGCAGCGCTTTTCACAGCGGAAGAACTTGCTCCTTACAGCTTTATCCTTAACGAACAGCGCGAAATGGCCCGATTTAAAATGCCCCGCGAACAAGAAGCGCTGGCCGCCGATTTGGCTGTTGACGGCTACCACGCCTGGTCGCGCTTGTATAACATGGTGGTAGGTAGGATGGAAATCGATGTGGAAGTGGAAGGAAAACGGGAAAAATTGTCGGTGGGCCAAGCAACTAATCTGCTGTCTCACCCTGACCCGATGCTGCGCCGTGCCGCCTTTACTGAAATAGAGGCCGCTTTTTCTAAAGAAGCGGAACTCTGCGCCAGCGCCCTTAATCATCTGGCCGGATTTAGGCTGAATCTATATAAAAATAGGGATTGGGAGGACATTCTCTGGGAGCCGCTGCAGGGCAATCGTATGCAGCGGTCCACCTTAGATGCCATGTGGCAGGCTGTGGAAAAGGGTAAACCCTCTTTGCTGCTTTATTTGCGGCGCAAAGCCGAACTGCTCGGGCTGAAGCAGCTGGCTTGGTACGATCTTAACGCACCTCTTGGGGCGGCGGGGAAGAAAATACCCTTTGATGAAGCGGCGAATTTTGTTGTTGAGCAGCTGGGTAAATTCAGCCCGGAAATCGCGGATTTCACCCGCAACGCTCTGGACAAAAGATGGGTTGAGGCGGAAGATCGGGGCGGAAAGAGGCCCGGCGCATTTTGCACCTCTCTGCCCAAAAGCGGTGAATCGCGCGTGTTTATGACCTATTCGGGTACCATTAAAAGTCTGGGTACTCTGGCGCACGAACTCGGTCACGCTTATCACGGCCATGTCCTGCGCGATGTACCCTTGCTTCTGCGCCGGTATGCCATGAACGTGGCCGAGACAGCTTCCATCTTCAATGAACTGCTTGTGGTCGATGGTGCTTTGGCAGGGGCTTCCACACCGGAAGAAAGGCTGGGTATTTTAGACGATAAAATCGGAAGCAGTGTGGCTTTCTTCATGGATATTCACAGCCGTTTTCTCTTTGAAACCCGCTTTTATGCGGAACGGCGCAGCGGGCTGCTCAGTGTCGATAGGCTCAATGAGTTGATGCTGCAGGCGCAAAGGGATGCCTTTCGGGACGGCCTAAGCGACTATCACCCCCATTTTTGGGCTTCGAAACTGCATTTTTACAGCACGGGCGTGCCTTTTTATAACTTCCCCTATACCTTTGGGTACCTATTCAGCGCGGGTGTTTATGCCAGAGCCAGGGAAGAAGGGGCGGGTTTTGCCAAAAATTACCGAGAACTGCTGCTTGATACGCCGCGCATGACAGTGGAGGATTTGGCCCGCAAACACTTGGGGGTCGATCTTACTAAACCGGACTTTTGGGAGGCAGCGGTGCAGTTGGCCGTTGATGATGTGCAAGAGTTTTTGCGGCTTACTGAGTAGGCTATTAAACAAAGAGTCCAAACACAAATGGAAGGCGGCAGCCTTCCATTTGTCTTTACTTAATGTAAGATACAAAATAGTGCAGAACTTCGAGCGCTTCGGTGGGGTGTTCGGTTGTGGCCCAGACCACAATCTTTCTTGGCTGCAGGGGGTGGTCCACCCCGTATATTGTCTCACCCGCTTCATTTTCCCCCAGAGCCAAAAGGGCCCCCTCATCCCGCAAAAAGGGAAATTGTTCTTCGCTTACAGCCGCAAGATCCGGAGCATGGCCCGCGGCGACCAGGACAACCAGCTTTTGTTCAAATGCCCCCGGCGGTAGAAGCTGTAGATCGAAAAAGAGTTCCTCGTTGGAGGAGTTGAATTCCTCTGCGGCCGCCTGCATTATTTCCTGCAGATCGTAACCCGCTTCGCCCAGAAAGACTACCTTAGTTCGCCCTAAAGCGGGATCAGGAGGTTTTGGCCAGAGTACAAAGGCGGCGATGACAATTACAATCAGGCTTACCGCGCTGAAAACGGTTCGTTTAGAAATGGGTGGCGGGGGCCCGTCACCGGGGGGCCTTGCGCCCACTACCGCTTTCGCGGTCTGGGGGCAGCCTGTCCGGCCGCAGCCGCCGTTTTGCTTCCAGCAAGCCGCATGGTGTACCTCTCTACAGCGCGGGCAGATCACTACCTCGTCATCAGGCGCAATTGTTTCTCGGCAAAAAGCGCATGCCCTACCCGCATGGTCCACTCCGCCGCTTATTTTCTCTAAAGTTTCACTCATGTTCCCCTCTCCAGGCGTAAAAAATATAGTATGATATCATAGATACAATAACACATCGCCGTTGAACTTGGAAGGGGTGGCGGAGTGGGGAAACCAACTGTAAGAATCTACACGGACGGAGCCTGCAGCGGCAACCCGGGCCCGGGGGGCTGGGCAGCCTGCCTACTGCATGGTACCAATTATAAAGAGATCTCCGGATTTGTACCCCAGACAACAAATCAAAGAATGGAGATGCTGGCCGCCGTTGAAGGCCTGCAGCAGTTGAAAAGGCCGTGCCGGGTGCGGTTGTATTCTGACAGCGCCTATCTGATCAACGCTTTCACCCTGGGTTGGATTACCAATTGGCAAAAAAACGGTTGGCTTAACGCTCGTAAACAGCCGGTAGCCAATGCTGATTTATGGCGGCGGCTGTTGGAGTTAGGCAAAACGCATGAGATAGAGTGGATTAAGGTGAAGGGCCATAGTGATAATAAATACAACAACCGCTGTGATGCCTTGGCTCGGGCCGAAATAGAAGCGCAGAGGGGGTAGCGCTATGCAGGTGGATTATCTGCACTTAATTGAAGAGGTTGAGGAAATCACAACAGTGGATGGATTTATCGCGGCTTGCCTTGAGATTAAGGAAAGCATGTTTTTCTATGACCGCGATTTGATGCTGGCAGCCTATACCGCCTCTTTGGAGCTGTTAACAACGGTGGCTTTATTCGGGGCGGGCCTGCGGGGCCAAAAAGAGCTGGATAGGGCAGAAAGACAAATCCGCCGGTCCGCGGAGGGCCTATTGGAAGAATTGGCTAAATATCGGTTACCGCTGGATATTCAATTCGTGGTAGATAGTTATCTGCAGGAACACGGGCTCCAGTTCAGCTTGCGGCTTCCGGTTTACCTGGAGATGATGCGCAATTATGTCCAATCAAAAACCGAGGGGGCATCAACGGTGGACACCTTACTGCTGCAGGCACACCAGTCGCTGAACGAGAATTCGCAGACTGATGGGGCACTTGACACCCTGTTGGGGCAGGTGGGTCGGAAGATGCTGCGCGGCGCCCATCTGCGTCCCATTTGGCTGGAAATCAGCCATCCGCGTATCTATCTTGTCCTGGTGGGGCTGCAGACGCTCATGAACAATTTTCGGGTAACCCCCTATTTCAACTTCCCCCTGGAGGAAATCTCCGTTGAAAGGCAGAAACGCAAAAAAATAAAAGGCAATATAGTATCGGATTTGGGCGTGGCCCGCAATTTTCGCGAAGGTGGTTCGGGTTATACCGATCTAAATGTGGTTTTGACCAAGGATGATCATGACAGCTTTTTGGAAAAGATCTTATCCGGCGATGAGTTTTCGGCCCTTAAGCCTGACGGCACCATGATCAATCTGATTCAAACCATTTTCGCGGTGAGGCTGACCAATGATCAGATTGATGATGAGATTCTTCTCCCCCTTGTCAATTACTGTAGAGAGTGGGAGATCGAGGATATCCCTACAGCTGAGATTTAATCTTTTGGGCGGCCCACCTCGCCGCCTCGCGCACACTGGGGCTGGGGTGGCGGCGGGCAGTTTTATCTAGGCCGGGCACGGCCTCCTGCCGGCCTTCATTGCCCAACACGATGCAGGCATTGCGCTGCAGCACGTTTTTCCCTCGCCAGGCCAGGCTGGTCCGGCCAAATTGGGTTTTAAATTGGGCATTATCCATTTCCAACAGAGGCAGCAAGGGGAGATGGGGGCCCACCAGCGGCCTAAATTCGCGGTGCGGGCTGGGCGAAGCGGCCCGGTTTGTTGGGCAGGCTTGCTGGCAGGTATCACAACCCCACAGCCTGCTGCCTAGTTTTTCTCTGAATTCAAGGGGGATTGAACCGGATTTTTGGGTGAGGTAAGAAAGGCAGCGTTCGGGCTGAATTTTCCCCGGCGCGATCAGAGCACCGGTGGGGCAGGCGCGCACACAAGCGGGGCACTCCACCGGCTGTGACCAGTTATCTGCTCCGTACTTGTGCGTTACAGGCAGTGAGATATCAACCAGGACCTCGCCTAAAAACACCCAGGAACCGAAGGGCGGAACATAAACGCAGCAGTTGCTTGCGGGAAACCCAAGGCCCGATTCAATTGCCAGCGCTCGATCAACCAGAAACCCGGTGTCTACCGTCTTTGAACATTCCTTTGCCCCGAAATGCTGTCTTAATCCCGCAATGAGGCGATCAAGCCGTTCGTTTAAAACCAAGTGGTAATCAAGTCCCCAAGCGGAACGGGATAGTGTTCCGTGCAGCGGGGGCCTAGGCCCCGCATCACCGGTAAAGTACGACACGGCCAGGCAAATGACGCTTCTGGCGCTTGGCTGCAGAGCACGGGGATCTATTCTTTTTTTTAGATCGCGATCGACAAAGGGGGGGTAACGCCCTTCCGCCCGGGCGAGTTCTAGGATAGGTTCCATTTTATCAACGGGTACCGCCGGCATGATGGCGAAGGCGTCAAAACCCGCTTTTGCGATTAACTCCGTCAAAGTTTCTAATGTATCCACGGGCACCTTCCCTCCCAATGGGTAAATAAAAAAGGAGCACGGCGGCTCCTTTTTTTATCGGGCTGCTTCCACCGAAACAACTTCGGGGATTTCGTGTTTGAGGATTCTCTCAATGCCACCCTTCAAAGTCAGCTGTGCCATTGGGCATCCTACGCAAGCACCGGTTAATTTTACTGTAACAACGTTATCTTCGCTGATTTCAACCAGTTCCACATCACCGCCGTCGGCTTGAATGGAGGGGCGAATTTTGGCCAGAACAGCTTCCACTCTTTCTCTCACTTTGACACCTCCTTGGCGTTTCTCTTTACTTAGTATACATCTAACTAATAGCAAAGTCCACCGCCAATTCAGGTGCCGCAAAAGGTGCGGTAGGGCCGCTTCGAGGGGGGAGGGGGCTGAGCATATTCGTTTTGCCGTTCGCTATGGGCATAGGGATTTTCCAATATGGTGAGCAGCCTGCGCAAGACGCTATAGTCCTCCTCTTGAACCGCTGCCCGCAAGGCTTCTTCTACTCTGTGGTTGCGGGGAATGACGGCGGGATTGTGGCGGCGCATCAATTCTTGCCGGGCGGCGGGGTTGTTTGATTGTTGTTCTAAACGTTTCTGCCAGTGTTTTTTCCACTGCAGAAATTCCTCTGCCTCTGCCAGGCCGCGCTGGCTGGTACGTTCGAAGGTGAGATCCAAAAAAGTGTTGGTATAATCCGCCTTGTGGCGCTGCATCAACTCCAGAAGCGTTCGCATCAGCTGTTTGTCCCCATCTTGCATGGCCGTTAGGCCAAGTTTAGCACCCATCCCTTTAAACCAGTGCTGTTCATACAATGTGGGGAAATCTTGAAGTATAGTCTGCGCAGTCTTCGCTGCCCGCTCTAAATCCGGATCGAGAAGGGGGAGCACTGCCTCGGCCAGGCGGGCCAAATTCCAGAGGGCCATTTCGGGTTGGTTGCGATAGGCATATCTGCCGCCGCGATCGATGGAGCTGAAGACGGTGGCCGGATGATAAGTGTCCATGAACGCGCAGGGCCCATAATCAATGGTCTCGCCGCTGATTGTCATATTGTCCGTGTTCATTACACCGTGCACAAAACCCACAAGCATCCATTTTGCCACCAAAGCGGCCTGCCTCTGCAGCACTTTTGCCAAAAAGCGTGCGTATTTGTCCTGCCTCCCGATAAGATCCGGATAATGCCTATTGATTGCGTAATCCGCCAGTATTTCCAAATCGGCGGCCGCCCCCCGCGCGGCAGCATATTGAAATGTGCCCACACGCAGGTGGCTGCGGGCAACTCGCACCAAAACCGCCCCGCTCAGGGTTTCTTCTCGGTAAACGGGTTCACCGGTTGTAACAACGGCCAGGCTGCGGGTTGTGGGAATGCCCAAACCGTGCATTGCTTCGCTGATCAAGTGTTCACGCAGCATGGGCCCTAAGGCGGCCCTGCCATCTCCCCCCCGCGAATAAGGTGTGGGGCCCGCGCCTTTCAACTGCAGATCATAGCGTTCTCGCGAGGGCGTGATTTGCTCTCCGATTAAAAGGGCCCTACCATCGCCCAGCATTGTAAAATGGCCAAATTGGTGGCCCGCGTAGGCCTGCGCCAGGGGTACCGATGCCGGGGGGGCAGCACAGCCCGCCAGGATTGCCCGGCCTTCTGCAGTTTTTAAATAATCCGGGTTCAGGCCCAAAAACACTGCTAAGTCTTCGTTGATAACAACCACCTTTGGCTCGCGGACCGCGATCGGTGCTTGGCGTGAAAAAAACATTTCCGGCAGGCCGGAATAGCTGTTTTCCAAATTCCAGCCGGTGTGAATCATTGTCTTCTGCATCATATTTACCTCCTCTTTCTAGTATGTCCCGCACGAAGCCAACTTTGCTTCCGGGGGAGGTATCAGCAGAGTCGGGCAGAAATAAGCAGTAGATGGGGTAAGATCATTAACAGGGGCAAATTTGAGATCGGCCTGCCCAATCCGGGAAGGGCCAACCCAAGCAGGGGTAGCTTGGGCCGTTAGCGAATGGTAGCAGGGCCGGCTTACCGGTTAAGATGAGGAGGTTTTCATTGACAGAACAATCGACCATAAGAAAATACCGCGGATTTACTCTTGATCCATTTCAGGCCCAGGCGATCGATCTCATTGACGCCAACAAATCCGTGCTGGTCTCTGCCCCTACCGGGGTGGGAAAGACATTAATTGCGGATTACATTATCGAAAAGATTTTTCGTTCAGGCGGAAGGGTTGTTTATACTGCTCCAATTAAGGCCTTGAGCAATCAGAAGTTTCGCGAATTCAAGGAAATTGTGGGCAGTGAGGCGATGGGTATTTTAACAGGTGATGTGGTGATCAACCCGGAAGCACCCATTCTGATTATGACGACCGAGATTTTCCGCAACATGCTGCAGGAAGACCCCGAACGCGTGCGGGATGTGCGCTATGTAATCTTCGATGAGATTCACTACATTGATGATCCCGATCGGGGCAGTGTTTGGGAGGAAAGCCTAATTTTCATGCCCCCCGCCATGCGTTTTTTGGGTTTAAGCGCGACCATTCCCAACGTTGATCAACTGGCCAACTGGATAGGGGAAGTGCAAAAACAGAAGATTGAAATAATCGTTCATGAGGAGCGCATTGTCCCTCTGAATCACTCTTTGTACGAACGTTCGCTGGGCTTTACGTCTATGCGGCAGGTGCAGCGCAAGTACCGCAGGTTAGCGGGGCAGAGCCCGGATGGGCGCGTACAGGCAGAGCCTACCACCCATGCCGATTTAATTGGGGCAATTAAGGACAGTTACTTACCCTGCCTGTTTTTTACTTTCAGCCGGCGTAAATGTGAAAGTAACGCCCTTGAACTGGGGGAAGAACACGATTTTTTGGACCGCAAGCAAAAAAGGCAAGTCCGAGCGGCTATTGATGGGGTGCTGGAGCGCTACCCCACAGTAAAGAGCGAGCGCTGGCCGCATCTGCGCCGCCTATTAATGCGGGGCATCGCCTACCATCATGCCGGTATGCTGCCTGTTTTGAAAGATGTGGTGGAAGAGCTGTTCACACACCGTTTGATTTCGGTTTTGTACTGCACCGAGACCTTTGCGGTGGGGTTGAACTTTCCTTGTAAAACGGTCTGTTTCGATTCCAGCACAAAATGGGACGGTGTTTCGTTTCGCGCGATCTCCAATCGCGAATATTTCCAGATGGCGGGCCGGGCGGGAAGGCGGGGCATCGATGAGGTGGGCTATGTATTTACCATTGTGGACCTGGCCTGGTTTGATCCCAGAGAATACCCAAGCATGAAGGAGAACGAAGTGGAGCCGCTGCAGAGCCAGTTCGCCCTAACTTACAATTCTATCCTGAACTTGGTGCGCAACTATAATGAAGAGGATATTCACCGGATTTTGGGGCAGAACTTCGCTACCTACCAAGCCTCAAGCGAACGAGAATCGGTGCGCAACCGCCTGCGGGCGCTGGATGATGAACTTTCGGTTCACACCAAGCATCTGCGGGGCCAAGGTGCGCTGGAGCGTCAGCTGCGCAACCGCGCCCGCCTCGAACAGGAACTGCAGGCGGGTGTCAACAAGCGCAGGAGGCGCCACCTTAAAAGGGAAATCAGGGCTATCACACAGCGGCTGGACAGCGCATTTTACCGCAATTTTCCCGGCCGGGAACGGGCTTCGCTGCGGCGGGAAAACCGCCGCTATAGGCGCCAGTTAAGTGAATATCAGCGGCTTATGGAGCGGGCGGATACCTTAGATCCACACCAAAGGTATATTCAAGAGTTCTCGGATAAAAAGGCGGTCCTGGAGGCTTTGGGCTATTTAGAAGACAGCCGGTTAACAGCCGCCGGCCTCTTAGCAAGTCAGATTCACGGCCACGAACTATTAATTACCGAAATGTTCATGGAAGGGCTGTTTCATTCGTATGCGCCCTCCGAATTGAATGCAGTCATGGTTTCGATTGGCTATGAACCGAGAAAAAACGAAAACCGCCTCAGGCATCGCCTTGATCTTAGCCCGGTACAGCGCATTTGGCACTTTCTATCCAAAATGGAGCAGAGAATGATCGGGTATTATACAGTGCAGTTTAACGATCATGTAGCTGCTCTGGCCTTTCGTTGGAGCAAGGGAGAGGCCTTCAGTGATTTGTTGAGCGATTCTTCCATAGATGAAGGCGATCTGGTTTTTGCCTTCCGCCGGGGAATCGACCTACTTCGCCAGGTGCGCAATGCAACTTTCGATGACCCGGTCCTCAGCGGAAAACTACGGGATTGCATCGCTCTTATGGACCGGGACGAAGTATCAATTTGGCTTTAGCCGGGGGAGGATGGCAAAATGTCCATACTGCATGTTGTGCCGGGTACTTATTTGCGCCAATGGCGCCGGCAAAGCCCGGCCGGGGTTGCGCCTGTTTCGGTGCAGAGTCTTGCTGCCCGGATTTTAAAGGAAGGGCTTATCCCCTACAAAGAGGATAAAATTTTGGAAGAAGTGGCCGTCTGGCAGGGGGTTCAGAAACATGGCAAAGAGCTGCGGTTTTTTGCCCCGATCGCTGGTTACCCCGGTTTTTTGGCTGAGCTGCAGTGGCTATTTCGCCAGCTGGATCTGGGCGAAGTCGTTCTTGAACACATTCCGCCCCGGGGCCGCTCGGAACTGCAGCTGCTGCATCAGGCCTACCACAGGGCTCTTGGGGGCCTGGGTGTTTTGGATCGCCCCGGACAATTGCGGCGGGCACTGCAGCTGGTGCAAGCGGACCGCTATTTCCCGGAGGTGCGGGCAATTCAGTTGTGGGGTTTAGGCGATTTAAGCCCTTTGGAAAACGAGTTTTTAACCGCTTTCGCCGGGGGGAGGCCGATTACAACGGTGCAGCCCGGGGCAGAAACACCCCGCATCGAAGTCATTACTGCAGCTGATCCCTTTGCTGAAGTTGAATTAATCGGCAGGGCAATCCGCGCTCAAGTAAATGCGGGCGTACCCCCGGAAAGAATCGGGCTTGTGTTTCCTCAACCGAGCCAATATCTGCCCATTTTACATGCGGTCTTTGCCCAACAGAATATACCTTGGCGCGCGCCCGCAACCAGTCTGCGCAATACCCCTTTGGGCAAGACGATTTTAATCCTTATTGCCGGGGAACTGGAAGGCTGGAATAAACACCATCTACAGCTCTTAACCGCTCCGGGGTGGGGTTTTCCCTTCGGTCTCAGCCTAGAGGGGCAGCGCCGCCTGCGGTTGGCCCCCCCTTTAAAAGAATTACCGGCTTGGAGGGAATATCTAGGCGGTGAGGCGGGATGGGATAGGATTCTTCACTTCTTGTCCGAGACAGGAAAAAGTTTCGGCGCAAGCAGGCCCGTACGAAGTTATGGGGTTTGGTTGGAAGAGATTCTTGCCGAATTGAAACCCGATAATTGGATCCTGCCTGAACAGGGCTTGGAAAACTGGGCGGAGCTGGCTAAAGCCTGGGATGGAATGCATACACTTGCCGGCAGTCTGCAGGAGTACGATTGGAATTGCAGCGGTAATGAGTTTTTGCGGCTGTTTCAATCTCTTTTGGACAGCTACAGGATTCGCGACTCGAGAGTCTTCACCCAGCAGCTGCAGGTGCTGAGGGTGGAGCAGTTGGGCGCTTATAAATACGATGTTCTTTTCGCCGGAGGCTTGGTGCAGGGCCAGTTTCCGCCCCGCCAGTACACCCATTGGCTGACGAAAAAAGCGGCTGCGATACACAGAGAACAGCTCTATGAAAGATTGGTCAACTCCGCTGCACACGTTTTTTTGTACTATCCTGAAATTGACCGCGAAGGTAAACTGAATCTTCCTTCTACCCTACTGCCCACAAAGAAGGAAAATGACGGGGAGCCGCATGCTGCCGGACCGGCTCGCCTGCACTACCCCTCACTTCATTTCGGCACAGGCCTTGTCAATGATGAAAGGCTGCTGGCCGCGCTGCGGGCGCGGATTATGGAAGAAGGTTT
Source organism: uncultured Clostridiaceae bacterium (assembly GCA_964626065.1). Taxonomy (GTDB): domain Bacteria; phylum Bacillota; class Limnochordia; order Darwinibacteriales; family Darwinibacteriaceae; genus UBA3910. Next base: position 14,248 of record CAZVDE010000010.1, read on the forward strand.
ATCCGTTTCGCAATTAAATGAATATGCCAGCTGCCCTTACAAATTCTTCTGCCGCCATGTCTTAAATTTGAGGCCGTTGGAAGAGGAATCTTTGGAGATTGGGCCCCTTGAACGGGGGGTTATTCTGCACAGTGTGCTGTACGAGTTTTGGCGCGGCTATCTTACGCAGCCGGCACCCGATTTAGAAACGGCACAGATTGAGGTGGAGGCGCTGCTTGGGCAGGCTTACCGCGAGTTAGGACAAAGCCCGCCCATTTCTGTTATCAGCATGCTGCGCAACTTTATACGCGGCGATCTGCAGCTGATGTCAACCGGTTTTCGCCCCGCATACTTGGAAAGGGAGTTTCGTGGTCTGGCCATCGAAACGGAGGCCGGGACAGTGGAAATTCGGGGCCGGATTGACCGCATTGATGTCAGCGCTGAGGGCGATTATGTATTGTATGATTATAAGACGGGCAGCGCCCCCACGGGCCCCGCCATGCTGCGAGGCGAGGATATTCAAATTGGCGCCTATCTACTGGCGGCCCGCAGCCTGCTTCCCGCGGGCCGCAATGTGGGAGCAGCCTATTATGTGCTGGGAAATTCTAGACGGGCAGGAATTTTCCATGGTGACCATCATCGCCGCTTGCAGATCCGCAAGAGCGCTACCTGCCTGCCCCACGGGGATTTTGTGGAGCAGATCAAATTTTTTGAGCAGAGGCTGCAGCAGTTTTTGCTAGCCATTTTTACCGGCAAATTTCCAATCGAACCCGTGAACACAAGGATTTGCGGCTACTGCCCGTTTCAGGCGATCTGTCGAAAGGAGGTGCGCAGCGCATGAGTTTCAAACCAACGCCTCGACAAGAAGAAGCAATCACTACAATTGATAGGCATGTGGCTGTAACTGCCGGAGCCGGATCGGGGAAAACAAGGGTATTAGTGGAGCGCTACCTAAATTTGTTGGATCACGGTGTGCCGGTGGAGCGCATAGCCGCCATAACTTTTACTAAAAAGGCGGCCCAAGAAATGAAGGACCGTATCTGCCGAATTCGGCCCGAACTCGTGGCTGATCTGGAGCGGGCCCAGATTTCTACCATTCACAGCCTCTGCCAGCGCATAATTCAGGAACATCCTTTGGAGGCCGCAGTCGATCCTCGTTTTCGCGTGGGAGAAGAATGGGAAGTACAAGCGCTGCTTATTCAGACTATTGGCGATCTCGTCGATGGCACGGAACATCCGGAAGAATTGGGGACTTCCTCAGATGTGGTGGAGCTAATCAGAGACACATACGGGCAGATGCTGCGGCAGGGCGATCTGTGCTTCGCACAAAGGATAGACCCGCCGCAGGCAGAATTTGCAGTCGCACCTTTTCGGGCTCAAATGGAAAAGTTTCTTGAATTGACCCCCGATACGAAAGCACAGACCGTGATTATGGAAGAACTTCGGGCGGAATGGCCCGTGTTGAGCGCGTCCTTGGAGTTTCCCCAGGCCGAACTGCAAGTAGCAGCCCTTAACATTTTGGCCGACCAGATAGGGCGCCTGCGGGGCAACTTCGCGGAGCGGGCAGCCGGGCTCAAAGGGCAGATAGCCCGGGCCTGTCTTTGCATTCAGCATGCGCGGGGGGCGGAGATTGTTGGCTGGTTAGGAAATCTGCTTGAAGAAGTGCACCGCACTTTCGGTGCTAATAAGCGTAAATTAGGTATTTTAGATTACAATGACCTTGAGCACCTGGCCCACACGCTGCTGCAGAATCCCCACGTTAGATCGGCATACGGCTTCGCCCATTTAATGGTGGACGAATTTCAAGATACTAACCCCCTGCAGAAGAGAATCGTGGATTGTCTCACCGCAGGCGGGGCGGTCCTTTTTGTGGTGGGTGACCCCAAACAATCGATTTACCGCTTTCGCGGCGCCGATGTGGGTGTGTTTACCCGCACCAAGCGGGAGATTGAGGCTGAGGGAAAAAACATTTTTTTAGCTGAAAACTTCCGTTCTCGGCCCGAACTAATCGAATTTGCGAACAGCTTTTTCCCCCATATCATGGAGGGGGATGAAATCGCCTTCGAAGCCAGCGCCCATACAAGGGATGGGGCGGGCAGGCCTTGTGTTACTTTACTGCATATTGAGGCGGACGGCCTAGACCTAAACGATGCTCGGGCACTGGAAGCAGAGCAGATCGCGCTTAAAATCCGGGAGCTTGTGGACGGGGGCCGCTGCAGTTATAAGGACATTTCGGTGCTGTTTAGGGCGATGACGAATGTACATCTCTACGAACAAGCTTTGCAGGAGGCGGGGGTTCCCTATGTAAATCTCAGCGGCAGGGGGTTTTACTCACGCCGCGAAATTCAGGATGTCCTTAATTATTTTCGCTGGCTGCAGGACCGAGGTGATGAGGTGGCTCGCTTGGCCGTTTTGCGGTCGCCTTTTTATCTAATCTCGGATCAAGGGCTATACTGGCTGCAGCGGGAGCGGCAGGATATGCTTTCAACAGCGGAAAGACAGGCTTATGACCGGGCCTGCTCCGATTATGTCTATCTTACTGAACAGGCGTCCGTGAAGTCGGCGCCCGAGGTTATAACGGCCATGCTGGAGCGGACCGAATATATGAGCAAAATTTGGCGCCTTCCCTTCGGGCCCCAGAAAAGAGCCAATATGGAAAAGTTGTTAAAACTCAGTTGGGATTTATTTGCCCGGGATGTTTTCAGCGTACCCGAACAGCTGCGCTATATTGATCTTATGTCCCGTGACAGTAAGGGGGAGGGCGAAGCACTGCTCGATGCGGAACATGCCAATGTGGTCATTTTGCGTACTGTGCACGGCGCCAAAGGCTTAGAATTTCCGGTATGTTTTTTGGCCGATACCTGCGGGGGTTTAACGAGGGCCGCCGGAGGGCAGGTACTGTACCACCCCCAATTTGGTTTGCGCCGGGAGGGGATGGAGGGTTTTGAGGAGTTGAAGGCCCGCGAGGCGCTGGAGGAACTGAACGAGGCTAAACGTCTGCTGTATGTGGCCTTCACACGGGCGGAAGAAGAGGTTTTTTGGTGTGTACTCGACAACGGTAAAATTCCTAAAGTGAGCTGGTGGCGGTGGTTAGAAGCGGTAATAGATCAGCTGCCCGGTGAACTCTACACCCGGGCCGCCGGAGATTTAGTGCCGCCGGGGGAAAAATCGCGCCGGGAAAGCCCCATACCGCCGCCGGAGTCTGTCCGCTATGGGCCGCTACCACCTCAGTACAAGGGCGTTACCTTTTCGGTCACGTCGCTCATGCAGTATGTGCGCTGCCCGCGCTGCTTTTATTTGCGCTATATCTTAGGTGTACCCGAACGCCAATCATCCGCGGCGGCCCGGCCCAAACAGGCCGATTTGGGAATAACAGCGGTGCAGCGGGGGAATATTGTGCATAGGGTATGCGAGCAGATTACTGATCCCGCCCATTTGAGTGAATTGATCGAGTATGCCGCCGCCATGGAAGGTATCGAACTTGACCCTGTGCAGGCAGGCTTGATCAAACGAATAATCGAACCGTACCTGGCCAGCCCGTTCTTTCTGCGGTTAGCCGGGGGACGGAAGGAATGGCAGATCTATCGTGAGAAGGACTTCTTACTGCCTGCGGGCGAGTTTTTGTTGAACGGCCTTGTCGATCAGGTTTTTGTGGCCGCCGACGGACTGGAAGTAGTTGATTTTAAATCTAATTGGATTAAGCGTGAGCAGGTGGAAAAAGTGGGCGAGAGCTACCTTGTGCAGCTGCGACTTTATGCCTGGGCCATGGCTAGGCGGTTTGGTGTTCGGGCGCGGCATTCTCAGGCATATTTCTTGATTCCCAATGAGATTTATGACCTTCCCGCCGCCTTTTTGGACGCGGACAAAACAGAGGTATGGGTCAGCGAGATCTGCCGCAGCATTGTTTCCAACGCAGCATTGGGCAGTGAAGCCTTTCCCGCCGCGGCAGGCTGCTCTCACTGTGTGCTTGGGGCGCCGCCTGCGGAACCCATTCTGTTTGGAAAAGAAAGAGAAGATGAGCTGGCCTGGGCCGAGGAGGAGTAGATGTGAATTTTGTGCAGTGTAATTTGGGGGCCGGTGTGCGCCTGCATTTATGCGAAACAGACAAGTTTAGGTCTCTCACATGCAAAATATTTGTGCAGCAGGATTTAGAACAAAGAACCGCTTCGAGTACCGCCCTTATTCCCCTACTGCTGCAAAGGGGATCGCAGCAGTTTCCTACCACACTGCAGATTGCCAGGGAACTTGAGTATCTTTACGCCGCAGAGTTGGGTGCTGATGTTTTGAAGCTCGGCGAACGCCAGATTCTTGAGTTTCATTTTCAGATGGTTGATCCCTCTTTACTGCCGGACAGCGATGAGCATTTAGAGCGGGGGCTGCGTACATTTTGGGGGATAGTGACGGCACCGGCAGGCAAGAACGGCCGCTTTGAGGACACTTATTTTACCCAGGAAAAGCGAACCTTGCGGCGGGAACTGGAAGGCCTGATTAATAACAAACGGGCCTATGCCCTGGCCCGTTTCGTGGAGCTGATGTGTGAAGATGAGCCGTTCGGCATTCATAAATACGGAGATTTGGCCTCGCTGGACAAACTGGAAAACGAACGGGTTTATGGTCACTACCAAGATTTGTTTCGCTCGCACCCCATGGATATTTTCCTTGTGGGAACCAATCTTGATGTGATTGCTAATCTTCTGGCCCAGCTGGCTGCCGAAAGGCACGGGCCTGTGGTCTTGAATCCGCCTAAAAGGGTCTCGCTGCAGCCGCCTCGGTACTATGAAGAGACGGCCGAACTGCAGCAAGCGGTGCTCGCGCTCGGTTACCGCACCAATCGTTCCTTTTTGGATGACGGTTATTACGCTCTGCTTGTGGGCAATGGGATCTTGGGGGGGTTTCCCCATTCCAAGTTATTTATTAACGTGCGAGAAAAAGCCAGCCTCGCCTATTATGTTGGTTCAAGCGTGGAAGGTACGAAGGGCCTTTTAACGATTAGCGCGGGCATTGACTGGGATGAACGGGATGAGGCGCAGACAATTATCAAACAGCAGGTAGAGCAGGTGCAGCAAGGGCAAATCAGCCGCCAAGAACTGGAACAGACCAAGGCGGGCTTAGTCAACGCCATGATCAGTATGGGAGATCACCCTTCCGGCATGATTGATCGCAACTTGATTGGCATAATTCACGGCGAAATGCGCTCTATTGATCATGTGGTTGACGCCATCCGGGCAGTGCAGTTAGAAGATGTTGTTGAGGTGATGGGGGATCTTGTGTTTGACACCACCTACATCTTGGGGCCCCGCAGAGAGGCAGGAGAATCCAATGGAACAAATTAAGCTTCCCACCGGAGAAAAACTTTTTCGAAGTGTACTGGCCAGCGGCCTGACCGTGATGATCTTCCCTAAACCGGGGTTTCTTAGGACCTACGCTGTTTTATCGGCGAACTATGGTTCCATCGACTCCCGTTTCCGGCGGGAAAACGGGCCGATAAGCCGGGTGCCCGCCGGCATCGCCCACTTTCTCGAACACAAGCTTTTTGAGGAAGATCAGGGCAGCGTCTTCGACCGCTTCGCTGCGCTGGGGGCCTCCGTGAATGCTTTTACGAGCAATACCCAGACCAGTTATTTGTTTTCCACCATTGAAAGCTGGCCCCTTGCCCTGCAGGAACTGATGCAGTTCGTTAATAGGCCTTTCTTTACAGAAGAAAATGTGGCCAAAGAAAAGGGCATCATCGAACAGGAACTGCGCATGTACGCCGATCATCCCCAGCATCGGGTTTTAGCCGCCCTGTTGGAGAATATGTATCACGTAAATCCGGTGCGCTTAGATATTGGCGGCACGGTGGAATCGGTGTGGCAGATTACAAAGGAAGAATTATTCGACTGCTATTACTCCTTTTATCAGCCGGCCAATATGGCCTTGGCCGTGGCAGGTGATGTGGAACCGGAAGCGGTCGTGGCCTTAGTCAAAGAGCATTATCCCGTTTGGGAGCACTACAACGGCTCGATAGAACGAATTTACCCGGCAGAACCCCCCGGGGTGGCAAAGGATTGGTCAGAAGAGCAGTTTGACATTTCTAGGCCCCACTATCTGTTGGGATTCAAACACGAACCCATTTGGCGGGGCGAGGAAATGCTGCACCAACAGTTGATTATGTCCCTGGCCTGGCGTTTGATTACTTCTCGCAGCTCCCATTTTTACAATAGGCTGTACGATGAGAATGTGGTGACGGACTCCTTTGGCGCCAGTTTCACCTGCCATCCCCAGTTTGCCTATTCTGTAATAGGCTCCGAAACGGACGACCCGGAGCGGCTGCACGCCGAACTGAAGGGAATTATCGCCCAACTGCAGCAAGAAGCGATCTGCGCCACCGATGTGGAACGCTTGAAAAGGCAGCTTTACGGAGGCCACTTGGCCTCCTATGATTCTTTTGAGTACGCGGCCAATCGATTTGTATCACAACAATTTAACGCAATTCCCGTCGATAGTTTTCTCAAGTTGTTAAGCTCTGTTACGCCCGCGCAAGTAAGCGAGGCGCTAGTGGAGCAGTTGGATTGGGCACGTTCCTCTGTCTCGATTTTGCGGGCCGGGAGGTGAGAAAATGGACAAAAAGGTGTTACGGGCTCAATTGATGCGGCAGCGGGAGGCGGTACCGGCAGGTGAAAGGGAAAAATGGGACGGGCTGATCCTGGGGCAGCTGCAGAAATGGGAGCCCTATTTAACGAGCCGCCGGGTGTTTGTTTACCTTTCAGTCGGCTGGGAAGTGAATACTTGGCCGGTCGTGGACGATCTGATCAGCCGGGGCCGCCACGTCTATGCGCCGGTGGTACAAAAAAACCCCCGAGCTCTGCTGCCAAGGCTGTATACCTCCCGCTCCAATTTGACCCCGGCCGCTTTTGGAATTTTAGAACCGCCCGCGGATGCTCCCGGTTTGGATCCGCAGCAGCTGGATCTGGTCATTGTCCCCGGGTTGGCTTTCTCGCCTTCCGGTTATCGAATCGGCTACGGCGGCGGATTTTACGACCGCTTCCTGGCGGTTTCTCGGGCGCGAACGGTTGGTTTATGTTACAGCAGTTTCTTACGCACTGTGCCTGTTGATCCGTGGGACAAGCCCGTTGATTTCATCGCCACCGAGCTTGCCATTGCGGGCAGGAAATAGGGATAGATTGCAGAACTGACTGGTAACGGGAGGTGGCCGGGGATGTCACGAAACAAATACGTATTAGCAATCGATCAGGGTACGACCGGAAATACAGTGGCCCTTTTTAACCGACAGGGTGAAATGGTGCGCAAGATCTATCAGGAGTTTAAGCAATACTACCCCCAACCGGGCTGGGTGGAGCATGATGCCTGGGAGATTTGGCTGGGGGTTCGCCACCTTTTGGAGCGAATGATTGCTGAGACGGCCATTCCCCCGGAGGATCTGGCCGCGATTGGCATTACTAACCAACGGGAAACGGTTGTATTATGGGATCGCCGCACGGGCAGGCCGGTAACAAGAGCCATTGTCTGGCAGTGCCGCCGCACCGCGCAGATGTGCACGCAATTGAAAAAACAGGGCTTGGAGCCCGTTTTTCGGGAAAAGACGGGCCTGGTGCTTGATCCATATTTTTCGGGTACCAAGTTAAAATGGATTTTCGAGCAAAACCCCCACCTGCGGACTAGGGCGATCCGGGGTGAGCTGGCTTTTGGTACAATCGACTCTTGGCTGATTTATAATCTGACGGGCCAAGCGGCCCATGTAACTGACTATACTAATGCATCGCGCACTTTATTATTTAATCTGCAGAAACTGGATTGGGACGATGAACTGCTGCGAATTTTGGAAATCCCCCGGCAGGTTCTGCCCGAAGTGCGCCCTTCGAATGATGTTTACGGGTATACGCCCGCTCTGGGAAGGATCCCGGCGGGAATAGCGGTTGCGGGTGCGGCGGGGGATCAACAGGCAGCCCTGTTTGGACAGGCGTGTTTTCAACCGGGTGCCGTTAAGGCCACTTTCGGAACGGGGGCTTTTATTTTAATGAACACCGGTTCTGAGCCGGTTATTTCCAAAAACGGCCTGCTCAGCACGGTAGCTTGGGGCCTGGGCGACCGCGTTGAATATGCCTTGGAAGGAAGCGTTTTTGTGGCGGGTGCCGCTGTTCAATGGCTGCGCGATGAAATGGGCCTGATTAAGGAAGCGGCGGAGACGGAGGCGATCGCCCAATCGGTTGCGGATACAAACGGTGTTTGTTTTGTTCCCAGTTTCGTTGGTTTAGGGGCACCCCATTGGGATCCCTATGCTCGGGGTATGATTACGGGCCTCACCCGCGGTGCGACTAAAGCCCACATAATTCGGGCGGCACTGGAGGCCATCGTTTATCAGACCCGAGAGGTCCTAGATGTGATGGAGGCGGACGCGCAGCTGCCCCTGAGGGACTTGAAGGTTGATGGGGGAGCATCGGAAAATGAGTTTATCTGTCAATTTTTAGCCGATGTAACGGAAAGCCGGGTGGAAAGGCCGTTGATTTTTGAGACAACCGCTTTGGGTGCGGCTTATTTGGCGGGGCTTACGGTGGGAGTGTGGGACAGCCAAGCCGACATTGCAAAGGGCAGGCGTGTGCAGAGCGTCTATGGGCCGAAAATGGATGATAATCAACGGGCGGCCCTGTATCAGCAGTGGAAGAGAGCGGTGCGCAGCGTAAAAAGTTGGGTTAGCCATGCTTAACCTTAACCGCCGCAGGCATGATAAACTGCTGGAATTCAGGGCCGGATTGGCGCGCAAACCGATTATTGCGGGGTTAAAAGGGCTGCAAAATCGCGATCGAATTGCGGGCAGCGGAGTCAATGTCTGCTTTTATCTTACCGGCCACATCTTTGAACTGCGCGAATTGGTTCAAGAATGTAAAAAACAAGGCCAGATGGTTTTTGCTCACATAGATTTGATCAGCGGCGTGGCCCGGGACAGCTACGGGATGAAAATGCTGGCGTCAGAAATAGGGGTGGATGGTGTTTTAACGACGAAGGGGTATTTGATTACCGCCGCCCAGAAGGCAGGGTTGTTGGGAATCCAAAGGTTGTTTATCCTCGATTCGGAGGCTCTGCGCACCGGGCTGCGGATGCTGCAATCAAGCCGTCCCGACGCGGTGGAGATACTGCCCGCTTTAATTGTCCCCGCCATTTTACGGCGTCTGCCTCAACAGCTGCCGCCGATTATCGCGGGTGGGTTGGTGGAAACAGAAGAAGAATTGGAGGGGCTGCTCCGGCCGCCGGTGTTAGCAGTCTCCACCAGCCGAGCGGAACTATGGAGTTACCAAAGGGGGTAAACTAATGAACCAGCAGTGGTTGGAACAGCAGACTGAAGAGCTAGGCCTGGCCCTTGCCAGACAGGGAATTCGTTTAGCGGTACCCATTGATGACACGGCGCGCACGACGGGCGAATCTAGTGTCGATCTGGGCCGGTTGGCAGCCTACATTGATCATACGCTGCTAAACCCCACCGCATCCAAGGCTGAGATTCGGGGCTTGTGCCAAGAGGCCCGCCGGTATGGGTTTGCCTCGGTGTGCGTCAATCCCGTCCACGTGCGATTGGCAGCAAGATTGCTCGCGGGCTGCCCCGTGAAAACTTGCACAGTGATCGGCTTTCCCTTGGGGGCGGCTACCACTTTCGGCAAAGTGGCGGAAGCGCGGGATGCGGTGGCCAACGGTGCCGATGAACTTGATATGGTCATTAATGTGGGCGCCTTGCTGGAGCGAGATTATGCCCGTGTTTATTCGGACATTAAAGCGGTCCGGGATGCTGCCCCGGGCAAGACATTGAAGGTCATTCTGGAAACGGCTTATTTAAGCAAGGAAGAAATAGTGCGGGCCTGCATTCTGACGAAGATGGCCGGTGCTGATTTTGTGAAAACTTCCACCGGATTCGGCCCGGGCGGGGCTGTGCGCGAAGATGTGGCGTTGATGCGGGAAGTTGTGGGGCCCACGTTTGGTGTTAAAGCCTCGGGTGGGGTCCGGGATAATGCCACGGCCAGGGCTATGATTAAAGCGGGGGCGAACAGGCTTGGGGCCAGTGCGGGCGTGGCCATCGTCGGAGGCCAAGAGGGGGAGGGCGACTATTGAAAGTACTCCTGCGTAAAATAACGGTGGCGCTGTGCCTGCTGCTGGGGATCGGCACGGCCGGGCTGTGCGGAGCCGAGCAGCCGGAAAGCTTGTTTGGCCACGCCTACGGCCGGGCCAGGGCAGCCGCTTATCTGCAGGCCTCCGACGGCGAAAGGCTGTTGTTTGACGGTTTGTTCATGTTCAAATTTCCCCATGACTTTTATCTGGGTTACCCAACTACGGAAGGTCCGGTTGTCATCAGCTGCCATGAGGATTTCATGGAAGTTCAGATTGCGGGCGATTGGAAATACGGCTATGATCGGCACTGGCTGTTTGACTATTTTCGCGAATACATTTTCGGCCTTGATGCGTATGTGGGCAGGCCCCTTGAATTTTCGGGAACGACTACATTAGCTAGGCGGACGGTGGACCGTTATTCCGGTCGCGATGATCCCCGCCTAATGCTCTGGTTTGATCAGCAAACTCGGCTTCCTTTACTGATTCGGCAGGGCGAGCGGACGGTGCTGTGCGTGATCGGCTATACATCCGAATCCGGCGAGATCGCTCACTACGATTCAGTAGAACTGGAACTGCGAATGGGTGAGCAGCCGGCTAGGATCACACTGCTTTATCTAGATGGGCTGTGGGTGCCCGGCATACTGGAAGTTGAAGACACAACCGGGAGAATTCGCTTGGAGTTTTCCCAGTGGGACTTTAGCTTTGACTTCACCGCGCAGCAAGAGGTTAACTTGCATGAATTGCGCCACTTAAACGAACGTTTTATGGTGGAGTTTTCTGCCAAGGAATGGACGGGGGCCCTCGCCACTTGTCAGCAGATGCTTGCGCTTGCACCCCACTACTGGAATGTCTATTTGTTTCGCGCCTTTATTTATGAAGGCTTAGGTGATTTTCTCGGCATTGTTGAGAACTATCAGCAGGTCTTAATGGGGGAACCGGAGAACAGTCTTGCTTTAAATAATTTGGCTTATCATTATTTCCTGCGTGAAATCCAAATCGATCAGGCCTTGGAAATGGCGAAGCGCGCGGTGGAACTGGAGCGCAAAGCAATCTATTTAGATACGCTGGGCTACGGATATTATCTGATTGGCCGCAACGAGGAAGCGCGTTCGCTTTTGGAAGAGGCCCTTGCCGATGCACCCGCAGAGGGGGCGGCGGAAATCGAAGAACACCTGCGTTTGGTGTTAAAAGCCTTGGGTGAAGGGGAGTAAAGAAGTGTCAGAACACTATTTCAGCAAGAAACCCGCGGCTGAACACCGGCCGGGGGAATTCAGCGCTGAACTTCGCGGCCGCCTGTATCATTTTCAAACGGATGCGGGTGTTTTTTCCAAAAACGAAATCGATCGGGGTACTGAGATTTTGCTGGATAACCTGCCCTGCGGGCCCGGGGAGGTTGTGCTCGATTTGGGCTGCGGTTATGGACCCATCGGGATTGTCGCCGCGGATTTGGTCGGCCCGTACGGTAAGGTATATATGGTTGATATCAATGAGCGGGCGGTGCAGTTAGCCCAGGCAAATGTGGGCAAAAATGGGGTTTCTAACGCCCAAGTTGTAGTCAGTGACGGTTTGGCGGCGCTGCCGGGCAAAACATTTGACTGGGTTGTGTCCAACCCGCCCATCCGAGCGGGCAAAGAAGTTGTCTATCATCTTTTGACGCAGGGATTTGCGGCACTGCGCCCTTCGGGATGCCTGCTTGTCGTAATCCGCACCAAACAGGGCGCCAAAAGCCTGCAGGCCTATTTACAGGATTTGGCCGGCAGTTGTGAGACTGTGGAGCGAAAATCGGGTTTTAGAGTACTGAAATGTTGTAAACAACCCTCCGCCTGAATATCCTGTGGTGTGGAGGTGTTTTTATGCGGGCCTGGTTTTTCTCTCTTAAGCAGGTTGTTTGGTGTATTCTGTTCTGCCTGGCCGTGGGCATTTATCTAGGCACGGGTACCGGTTTTATTCTGCCCGTGGTGGGTGAAAGGGCTGTTCCGCCCGTTTCAGGCAGAATCATTGTGATCGATGCCGGCCACGGCGGGGATGATCCGGGTGCAGTAAGTGCCGCGGGTGATTTAGAAAAAGAAATTACGCTGGCGATTGCGGAAGAGTTGGAATACTTACTGCAAAAAGCGGCCATCTTCGCGGTGATGGTCCGCCGGGGTGATTATGATCTGGCAGATTCCAGCGAACAGAATCTGCTGAAACGCAAACGGCAGGATTTGGACCAACGGGTAGCCATCGCCAAGGAGGCGCGGGCTGATTTGTTTTTATCGATTCATGCCAATTATTTTCCTTCGCCCATCTGGTCCGGGGCCCAGACCTTTTATCAAGCGGGCAAAGCGGAGGATGAACTATTGGCTAAATCGCTCCAAGCCGAACTAGTCCGCCATCTGGGCCCGAATCGCAGGGCAGCCCAGGCGGCCGATTTTAGGGTGCTGCGGGAGGCCTCCATGCCAGCAGCCTTGATCGAAGTGGGGTTTTTGTCCAATCCCCGGGAAGCAGCTTTATTAAGCCAGCGAAGCTATCAAAAACGGGTTGCGGCGGCAATTTTTGATGGAATCTTGCACTATTATGCCAGGACAAGTCGATTATAAATATTAGGCCGATCAAGGCCAGATCGGTGGACAAGTATTCTCCCTTTCCAGCGTATGTTTTATCGTGAGGATCTTCTCAAGCATAAACAGGATTTGGCCCGGCTTTAGAGAAATAAAGAAATAGCATAGAGTCTTGGCGGAGGTGGAGGAAAATGCGTGTTTTAATCATGCATACTGACCATCCCAAGGTGCAGGCGTCCGCAGTGGCGCTGCAGCAGGGGTTGGAAAAACAAGGTTTGAACGTGGGTTTAGTCTCGCCTTCCACCGTCAGCAGCGCTCCGGTAAGTACAGCGCCATATCATCTTGTCTGTGTCATAAGTGAGTTCAAGGGTTGGTGGAAACCGCAAATTCCCACTGAAGTTGACAATTTGTTAAAGCGAGCAACTCGATTGGCGGGCAAACGCGGCGGTGCGTTCGTAATACCCGGATTAGGTTCGGGAAAAGCGCTGCGTGCTTTGATGGCCCATATGGAGCGGCAGGGTGTTATGGTGGAGGATTTCGGCACTCTCAGCGGGGAGCAGCAGGCCTTGGCAACGGCTGAGCGCTTGGGGCGACTTGTCTTGGGGTAGGGCTTTCAAGGGAGATTCAACCGCCTCTCGTTGGAGGACGGTTTTTTCAACTACACTAGCACAACTAACACAAGGAGGGCTTTGAATGTATCGATTTAAACCTGAATTGCGGATTCCCGGTCCGGTGCCGGTGCCTGCCGCGGTGCTTTCCCGCATGGCCGAGCCGATGATTAACCATCGGGGAAAGATTTTCAAGGAAAAATTCCCCAGCGTTTTGGCTCGCCTGCAGCCTGTCTTCGGAACCAAAAACCCCATTTATATGGTGACCGGTTCGGGTAGTTCGGGCATGGAAACGGCGGTTGCCAATCTCGTTTCTCCCGGAACCCCGGTACTCTGCCTCGTGGGTGGTTTTTTTGGACAGCGCTGGGCTGATTTGTGCAAAGCCTACCAAGCGAAGCTGCATATTCTTGAGTTTTCCTGGAATGGTGGTATTGATGCAGATCGGGTAGGGGATTACTTAAAACAGCATCCCGAGATTGAAGTCATTTTTATGGTTCATAACGAGTCTTCCACGGCGGTATTAAACGATGTGGAAGCGGTGGGGAAGGCCCGCGGCGGCCATAGCGCTCTGTTGGTGGTGGATGCGGTCAGCTCCTTGGGAGGGGCACCCGTGGAAATGGATGCCTGGGGCGTGGACGTTATCATCAGCGCTTCGCAAAAATGTCTCATGACTCCGCCCGGGACAGCCTTTATTGCCGTTTCTCCTAAGGCCCGCGAGTACATGGAAAATTGCAAAGCAAGCCGTTATTATTTTGATCTGCGCAAATATGAGCAGTTTATCGATAGGGGTGAAACCCCCTTTACGCCCAATATTAATAACGTTTTTGCTCTGGAAAAGGCGCTGGATATTATGGAAGCGGAAGGCCTGGCGAATGTGTTTGCCCGTCATCGCCTTATGCGGGACATGATGCGGGCGGGGGCCTCAGCGGTGGGATTGGAACTTCTGGTAGCAGATGCAGATGCTTCTCCGACCGTCACAGCGGTAAGATACCCCGATGCGAATGCATTCAGAACGCGGATTCGCGACCGCTACGGAGTGGAATTCGCAGGCGGGCAAGGCCCACACGCCAATAATATCTTTCGGGTGGGCCATATGGGCTACGCAACCCCGCTGGATGTCCTTACAGCGCTAGCCGTGTTGGAAATTGATCAGAAAAAATACGGTGAGGCGACAAAAGCGGCCGAGCAGGTGATGGGCCGCGATTAGAAAAAAGTGTAGGAGGAAAACTCGGTGATCTTTACGTTTCGAGACGCGATAGACATTCTCATCGTGGCCTATGTCATCTACCGAGTGATCGATTCGATTCAAGGAACGCGCGCCACCACCCTTGTTAAGGGCCTAGCTATCATCTTCGGCAGCAGCGTGGTGGCTCGCGCGCTTAACTTGCAAACGGTAAGCTGGCTGTTGGATCAAACTACTACCCTTGTCTTGGTAGCGCTGCCCGTCGTCTTTTATCCGGAGTTGCGCAGGGGTTTGGAGCAGATCGGGAAAGGCCAGCTTTTTGCCCGTTTCGCTGCTCGAGGTGAAGCAGAAAAAAATGTGATCATCGATCAGGTGGTGCAGGCGGCAGCGAAATTGAGTGAAAGAAAAATCGGGGCGCTGTTGGTGCTGGAACGTGACATTGGGCTGAACGAATATATGGGGACCGGTGTCAAACTAGATGCGCGGCCAAGTACGGAATTATTGCTTAATATCTTTGAACCGCAGACACCGCTGCATGACGGGGCGGTCATTTTGTCGGGCGGAAGGATTGCCAGTGCAGGCAGTGTACTGCCCCTTACTGAACGGCGCTTGGAAGGCGGCTTAGGCACGCGGCACCGCGCCGCGGTGGGGATCTCGGAACAGACGGACGCTGTGGTAGTGGTAGTGTCGGAGGAAACGGGTACCATTTCTTTAGCGGTTGATGGCCGCCTGCGCCGGTATCTCAGCGCGGTACGCCTGCGGGAGCAGCTTGCTCATTATCTGCGCGACGGGGGCGAAAAATGATGGAGCAGTTAAAACGGATATGGTCTTTTCTGACCCGGCCCAAGGTTTACTGGCGTCTTTTTTCACTGCTGCTCGCTGTTATTTTTTGGCTTCTTGCTTCCGGAGACGGGAGTTTTCGGGGTATGGAGCGAATTGTTACAGTAGAGGTGGCAATACATAATCTGCCGATGGATCAGGTTGTCGTGGATAGCCCCGCGCCTATAAAAGTACGGATTGCAGGCCTATCCCCTTTCTTAAACCGAAGCGGGGAGGCTATCAGTGCTCACGTTGACTTAGCCGGGACACCCCCGGGCAGGCAGGCCTATGCGGTTAACGTGGGAGCACCCGCCGGCATAGAAGTGCTGAGCGTAACACCCGGTAGGGTCAACGTCGAAACGGAGCAGCTCGCGCACGATACGTTTCCGGTCACGCTTGCCGTTTTGGGTATGAACCCCGCCTTGTCCGTTGGTGAAATGCGCCCCGTTCCCGCCGTGGTAACAGTTTCGGGGCGCGCCAGTATACTGGAAAGAGTAGATCTTGTTGTCGCCTACTTAAGTTTGAACGAAGGCCTCACTCGGCTGGAAGGTTCTTTTCCTGTTCAGGTTTTGGATGCCCAGGGGCACAGCCTAGGAGGGGTTGCCGTCGAGCCGGCTGAGGTAAGGGTGCATGTGGAAATAAATGACACAGAAAAAGCCCATGAACCCGCCGGAGAGGGGAATGATTAAATGACAAAATTATTTGGTACGGATGGTGTGCGCGGTGTTGCCAACCGCGACTTGACGCCTGAATTGGCGCTGCGTATTGGTAGGGCGGCTGCTTTACTCTTAAGTGAAAAAAACGGGCCGGGACCGGTCCTGATTGGGCGCGATCCCCGTCTTTCGGGGCAAATGTTGGAAGGAGCCTTGGTGGCCGGGATAGCCTCCACCGGGTTAGATGTCATATTGGCCGGGGTGATTCCCACACCCGCCGTTGCTTTCTTGGCCAGGCGCTTTGAATGCTGCGGGGGAATAATGATTTCGGCCTCGCACAACCCCCTCGAGGATAACGGAATTAAAGTTTTTGGAGGGGACGGTTATAAGCTTAACGATGAAGAAGAAGGCAGAATTGAGTCCCTTGTGGCAGCGGATGACTATCCTCGGCCAATCGGGGGCGCGGTGGGCAGGGTCATCAACAAGCAAGATGCAGTCACCCTTTATATAGAGGATCTAAAACAGAATGTACCCTTAAATTTGCAGGGCCTGCATGTCGCGCTTGACTGTGCTAACGGGGCCACTTCGGCCTATGCCGCCGGGCTGTTTCGGGATTTGGGTGCTGAGGTAACGAGTTCCTACGATCAGCCCAACGGAGAAAACATCAATCTATACTGCGGTTCCACTTATCCGGAAAAGATTCAGCAGCTGACTAAAGAAGCGGGCGCCGATCTTGGTTTTGCCTTTGATGGCGATGGAGATCGGGTTCTGGCCGTTGATGAGCGGGGAAACTTTATTAACGGTGATCATATTTTGGCCATTGCGGGCCTGCATCTTTTGGAAAACGATAGGCTGCCCGCCCGCAAGGTAGTTGCCACCGCCTATTCCAATGGGGGTTTGAGGCAGGCCTTTTTGGCAAATGGCGGAGATGTTCGCTATGCCCCCGCCGGCGATCGTTTTGTTCTCGATGTCATGCTGGAAGAAGGCTGTATTTTAGGCGGCGAACAATCGGGCCATATTCTCTTTCTCGATAACTCCACAACCGGTGATGGCATGCTGACCGCCTTAAAACTGCTGGAGATTAGGTCGATTAGGCAGAAAACCTTGGCTGAACTGGCCCAGAGCATGGAGGATTTCCCCCAATTGCTGATCAACATTACGGTGGAAAGTAAGGCCTGGGAGGAAAGTGAACTAATTCTGGCCGCCATTAAACGCGCCGAAAAATCCCTCAGTCCGGGGGGGCGTCTTTTCGTCCGGTCCTCAGGTACCGAACCGGTGATTCGGGTTTTGGGTGAACATCCTGATGAAAGTTTACTTAAAGAAATACTGGGTGAAGTCGCGGATGTTATAGCAGCTGAGCAGAAGGGCAGTTATGCCGGTTAAAGGTTGCGGCGTCGATGCAATCGAAATCGCGAGAATTGCCCGGGCCATCAAAAGGCAGGCTTTTCGGGAAAGGATTTTCACTGCCGCGGAGCGCGATTACCTGCGGGGCAGGCGGGCCTGCTCTTGGGCAGCGCGCTTTGCTGCTAAAGAGGCCGTGATGAAAGCGCTGGGCCGAGGCTGGCTGCAGGGTGTGTGTTTTCAAGAAATTGAAATCAGTGCAGATCAGTGGGGCAAGCCCACCGTTAGCCTGCGGGGCGGGGCGTTGAAAGCGGCCCGGGACGCGGGTATTACTAGGTTTGCCTTAAGTCTTACACACAGTAAAGAATTGGCGATCGCCTTTGTGATAGCTCTCGGGGAGGATTAGAAATTGCGGGTAGTAACCGGTCGGGAAATGCGTTTGATTGAACAACAAGCCCTAGAAACACTGGGTGTTAGCGGGCTTTTGCTTATGGAAACCGCCGGGGCGGGGCTTGCCGCTCTCGTGGCGGAACAATACGGCTGCCCGGCGGGCAAAAAAATCCATGTTTTAGCGGGGATGGGGAATAATGGGGGTGACGGCCTTGTGGCGGCGCGGCACCTCTTATCTCGGGGAGCAAGGCCGAAAGTGTATTTGCTGGGCGATGAAAGCGGAGCCACACCCGAACATAGGGTTAATCTGGACATTCTGCGCAGGCTCGGCGTTGAACTAGTTCTGGCCGATACCGCGCATCCGGACAGACTGCGTTTCAGCCTGAGCATGGGAGATTTGATCATCGATGCTTTACTGGGTACAGGTTTTCGGGGAGAGTTGGCGCCTGATTTTCAGGTCTTGGTTGAAACGGTAAATGGGCTGCAGCGGCCCGTTGTGGCGGTGGACATACCCAGCGGGGTCCATGCCGCGACGGGACAGGTGCGGGGGGCCGCAGTAAAAGCGGATCTCACTGTGGGCCTGGGGCTTTTGAAAGCGGGCTGCCTGCTTCACCCCGGGCGCGAATATTCGGGCGATGTTAAGCTGATCAATTTGGGTATACCCCTTACCGGTGACGGTTTTCCCGTGCGCAGGCTGTTAGATGCCTCGATTTTACATACGCTGCCCTCCCGCAGTCCGGCGGGCCACAAGGGTACTTTCGGGCATGTCTTGGTTGTGGGCGGGTCACGCAATTATGCGGGTGCGCCCTCCCTCAGCGGACAGGCCGCCCTTCGGGGCGGGGCAGGTTTGGTTACTTTGGCCGTGCCCGAAAATATTGTCTCTAGATTTCCCCCCAGCGAACTCATAATCCTTCCCCTAGAAGGTACTGATTCAGGCAGCCTGGCCCGGTCCGCGCTGGCGGGGCTGCTTAAGGAAGGCGCGAATAAAGATGTCCTTGTGGTGGGGCCGGGGCTTTCGAGAGAACCGGAAAGCCTTGATTTAGTTCAACACCTGCTGCGGGCTTGGGATCGCCCGGCGGTGATTGATGCTGATGCCCTGGAAGTATTGACCTCTGATTTTTTAAAGTCCATAGAGCCCGCCAACCGCAGCAAGTGGATACTCACCCCCCACCCGGGGGAAATGGCCCGTCTGCTGGGGAACACCCCTGCAGAAGTAAATGAAAATCGCCTGCAGATTGCACAGGAGTTTGCCGAAAAATGGGGCCTGATTTTGGTCCTAAAGGGTGCCCCCACTATTATCAGCAGCGGCAAGATAACCTATATAAATAGTACGGGCAGCCACGGCTTGGCTTCCGCAGGCACCGGTGACGTTTTGGCCGGTTTGATCGGGTCGCTTGCGGCCCAAGGCCTCAACCCTCTCAAAGCCGCGGCGGCGGGTGTTTACGCTCATGGGGCGGCGGGCGATTTGGCCGGCGAAAAGGGGCAGAGGTCCTTGATTGCCGGTGATTGCCTGCATCTATTGCCCCGCATTTTGTTATAGGATGGGGTGTTGGCATGAGCAGGCTTACCAGGCCCGTCTGGGCCGAAATCAGTCTGGACAGTATAGCTTACAATGTGCGGCAAATGCGAAAAATTATTCCACCCGGCTGTGATCTGATGGCGGTGGTGAAGGCCAACGGGTACGGCCACGGTGCGCTGGAGACCGCTTATACCATGATTGCTAATGGGGCGAACTGGATGGCGGTGGCACTTCCGGAAGAGGCCGTCCGCCTGCGCAGAGGGGGCATCACGGCCCCCATATTGGTTTTGGGCGCAGTTGGTGCCGACGAGCTCGATATCTGTGTCGATCAAGATCTGGGCGTTACAGTGTTTGAACCCCATATCGCCAAGCGGCTCTCACAAGCTGCGGTTGCCCAAAATAGGCCGGCTCGGGTGCATATCAAAGTGGACACGGGCATGGGCAGGCTGGGTCTGCTGCCAAAGGATTTCGGAGAGCTGGTGGATCTTGTCCTCGCGCTTCCGGGCTTGCAAATTGAGGGTGTTTTTACCCATTTTGCCCGGGCTGAACAGCCCGATCTGGAATATACCCATTGGCAGTGGGAACGGTTTAGGTCCGTCATGGATGAATTGGCGGCCAAACGGATTTCAATTCCGTATTTTCATGCGGCTAACACAGCTGCTGCTTTGTACCTGCCCCAATCCCACTTGGACCTAGTCCGGATCGGCTTGGCCCTGTACGGCATGTACCCGGACGAGCGCAGGCCCCTTCCCCTCAAGTCCGCTTTAGCTTTAAAAACGAAAGTCGCTTTTGTGAAAAGGGTCCCGCCCGGGAGCGCGATCAGCTATGACAGTGCCTATGTCACTTGGAAAGAAACCTCCATTGCCGTCTTACCCATTGGTTACGGTGATGGCCTGACAAGAGGACTCAGCAATCAGGGCAGAGTTTTACTTAATGGCCGCTACTGCCCCATAGTGGGCAAGGTAACCATGGACCACACCATGGTGGATGTGGGTGATCTAAAAGTAGAAATCGGTGATGAGGTCATCCTGATCGGGTCTGACGGTAAGAGGGAAATAACCGCGGATGAATGGGCCCGCCTAATGGGCACAATCAACTACGAAATCACAAGCCGGCTCAGCAACCGGGTGGAGCGGGTCTACCTTTGAATGAAACCGCATAGGGTTGCAAGGGGGATCTTTTTTGAAAAGGCGATTGCTCGTTCCGGTACTGGCGCTGTCACTTCTTTGTTGTTCCATGGCGCGGGCAGAAATAATTTTTCGGTACTCCGATCCGCGGGGGGACGATTGCGGCAGCGGAACTCTCGTTTATCCCAGCCATGAGGTCTATCGGCCGGGCCTTTTTGATTTGCGGCAGTTCAGCGTTGAACAGGCCGGTGAAGATGTCCGTTTTGATTTACGTTTCGCCGTGATCAGCAATCCTTTTCGAGCGCCGGAAGGTTTTTTTCACCAGCGTCTTGAAGTGTATATAGCCACGGGCGACGGCCCCGCCAGCGAGGAAATCAACATTGGCCGGCACCGGTTCCGAACAGCCCCCGGGTGCGGGTGGCAGATTCGCATAGCTGTTGCGCCCTTTGGCGAAAGCAGGCTGTATCGGGTGGAAGAAGGGCAAGTGCGCGGATTTCCGGAGGGAGTCTACCCCGAACTACTTGAGGATGGCGAAACAATTAGGGTACGGGTTAAGGCAGATCTACTGCCCGAACCGCTGCAGACTTGGCGTTATTACGTATTGGTGGGGGCTTTTGATGGTTTAGCAGTTGATTTCTGGCGAGATTTGGGTGATGGGCCATGGCAGGTGGGGGGCGAGGGGCCGCCCGTTTTTGACCTACTGGCCCCCCGCTGGGGAAGGCGAAATCAAAAAAGGCAGTTGGCCGCAGGCGTTCTTTATCCTGTGGGCGGCGGTGGCAGTACAGCGTTTGTCGTTGCTGTGCTGGCAATTGTGGGGATTATAAGTATTGCAGGGGTTTTTTTCCGGAGGTGGAGTCGTGTCAGAACCTAATATGCAGGATGTGTTTGATCTTTACCAGAGTAAGGTGGCCCTACTCTCCAGTGCCCAGCGGGAAAGGCTTTTGTCCATAAGGGACGAGGGGATGACGCCTTTTGTCATGGGCTGTGCCATTCTCCGGGCTAAGCAGGAGCAGAGGCGCAGCCGCGCCCGGGGTAGGGACAAGCATATCTCTTTTAACTATATCTATCGCATTATGCAGGATTGGCTCAATCACGGCATTACCACGGAAGAGCGGTTTTCCGCTTACTGGGCAGCCGTAAGCCAAGATGAAAAACGGGAAGGAGGCCGGGGCAGTGGCGCTCAAGCTGAAGAAAAAATCAGGCGGGAAGATTTCACGTACACAAAACCAAGTCAGGATCGAAGTCTCTTCACTTTCCTGGATGAGTGACTATGGTTTGCGGCGCCGTTTTCGCAGCGTAGAAGTTTGCCCGCGCTGTGGCGACAAACGCCTGAAAAAATATGTCCGCCATCCTTTTGCGCTGCCTCCCGGCTACGAAAAAGGGGAATGGCTTCTCTCCGATTGCACCTGTATTAAAGAAGGCCGCGCCGCGGATCGTTCGCGGCGCGATGGGCTTTTAATCGATCGGTCATTACACCCCCTTCCCCCCGGCCTGCGCAGCAGCACCTTTGCCAGCTTTAGAGTCAGCGAGTTTAACCGCGAGGCGCACCGATCGTGCCAAACTTTCGCCCGCAATTTCGGCAAGATCAAGGGAGGGCAGGGCCTACTGCTGTTAGGACGTTCGGGTACCGGTAAAACCCATTTGGCCTGCTCTATCATTAACCATCTTTTTCCCCAATACTCCATCATGTTCAGCCATGTACCCACCCTGCTGGAGAAAATGCGCTATGCAGATATTGAACTACAGCCCCTATTGAATGCCGATCTGCTTGTCTTAGACGATGTGGGCAGCGAACGAACTACCGGTTGGACGATGGAGCGGTTGTTGATTATTATAGATGGCAGGCTCACCGGCTGTAAGCCCACCGTGTTTACAACTAATTTTGACACAAAGGACTTTGAGGCAAGGATGGGTATGCGTATCGCTTCGCGCATACTCGGCAACAATCTGCATCTTTTGCTCCAGGGCCCTGACTGGCGCCTCCTGCGCCATAATCGCTAAAACACCTTGCTTAAAAAGGCCCTTGTTCTCTCGCAGCTCGGCTCAGCAAACAAGCGGGATGGGGTACCCTCTTCTACGATCAGCCCTTCATCCATGAAGACTACTCGGTCAGCTACCTCCTTGGCAAAACCCATTTCGTGGGTAACTACGATCATTGTCCGCCCTTCCAGGGCAAGGTTTTTGATTACTTCCAAAACCTCGCCAATCATTTCCGGATCAAGAGCTGAGGTGGGCTCGTCAAAAAGGAGCACCTTGGGGTGCATGGCTAAAGCGCGGGCAATGGCCACTCTTTGCCTTTGGCCGCCGGAGAGCTCATCCGGATAACTATCCGCCTTATCCTCCAGGCCCACTCTGCTTAACAGTTCCAAGGCTTGCTGTCGGGCCCGGGCAGGGGCGGCTGAGCGGACTCGCCGTGGCGCCAGGGTGATATTATCAAGCACCTTCAGATGGGGAAATAGGTTGAAGCTTTGAAAGACCATGCCCATTTCCTGCCTTACCCGGCGCAGATTTGTTTTAGGATCGATGGGTTCGTTTTCAAAACGAACGGAGCCCGCGCAGGGCTGTTCTAAATAGTTGAGGCAGCGCAGCAGTGTGCTTTTACCGCTGCCGGAGGGGCCGATAATGACCACAACTTCACCGGGGAAAACCTGCAGAGAAACCCCGCGCAGAACATCCAACGGTCCAAATGATTTGTGGAGATCTTGGGCTTCAATTATTGGCTCAGTCATGTTTGGTCATCCTTTTCTCTAAAACGCCGACTAGGCGGGATACGGTAAATGTCATGACAAAAAAGATCACGGCAACTGCCAACCACACCTCAAAGGGCCGGAAGGTGCGGCCAATAATAATCTGCCCTTTACGAACTAATTCTTCTAGGGCGATCACGGAAACAAGGGATGAGTCTTTTAAAAGGGCAATAAACTCGTTGCCCAAAGGCGGCAGGATACGCCGGAAGGCTTGGGGCAAAATGACATGGCGCATCGTTTGCGAACCGGTTAAGCCTAGTGAAAAAGCGGCTTCCCACTGCCCTTTGTCCAGTGACTGGATTCCTGAGCGCACAATTTCGCCCACATAAGCACCGCTGTTGACGCTCAGCGCCAATAGGGCGGCTAAATAAGCGGGGATGGGGCGGTGGATCAGCCCGGGCAGTCCGTAAAAGACAATAAATGTCTGCACCAACAGGGGCGTACCCCGGATAACATCAATATAAACAGCGGCGGCATAGCGCAGCGGCCCTTTCGAGATGCGGGCAATGCCGGTGATGGTACCGATTATAATGCCAAAGAATACTGAAACAGATGTCAATTGGACTGTCAATTTAGCGCCCTGCAGCAGTATGGGCAGGGAAGACCAGACCAGATCCCAGCGAAATTCCAAGGTGAATCCCCTTTCCGGAAAAAGGGGTGGGCAACGTACAGTCACACACCCCGCGGCATATCTTTATTGTGCGCCGAACCATTTTTCATAAATAGCGTCGTAAGTTCCGTTCTGATGCAGTTGGGCCAGGGCACCATTGATCTGCTCCAGAAGCGCCTTGTTCTTTTTATTGATGGCGATGCCGTAAAACTCATTTTCCGCGACGGGCCCCACGTGAGCAAGGGGGGCTTGGGGGTTTGCCTCAAGATAAGCCTCAGCCACGGGCAGATCAACCACGACCACATCAGCGGCACCGATGATCACACTTTGCATGGCATCAGGTACGGTGTCATAGCGTAAGACAGTCTTCAAACCGCCCGCCTCGAAAAGATCGCTTGCTTCGAAGTCGCCGGTAGTGTTGATCTGCACCGCGGCCGTTTTGCCTTTTAGGCTGCCCAGGTCAGTCACATTTTCCACATTGCGCTTGGTTACGATAGTTAAGACCGATTCGAAGTACGGTGCTGAGAAATCGACGCTTGCCGCCCGTTCCTCCGTGATTGTGACGCCGGCAATTACGGCATCGTAATTATTATTCAAGAGGGCGGGTATTAAACCGTCCCAAATAATATTGTCGATTTTGATTTCCAATTCCAAGACAGCGGCGATTGCCCTGATCAGATCCATATCAAAACCCAGTAGTTCGCCCGTTTTCTCATCTACATATTCAAAGGGCATAAAACCAGCTTCTGTCGCAACCTTTAGAACTTCTCCGCCCCGAGCGGGCAGGGGTTGAATAGTCAATACGGCCAGAACGATAAGCAGCGCGGCAATTGTTTTTTTCACTAGGGACATCCTTTCTGTTTGACGAATTGTATTGGGGCTATTATAGCACAAGTGTAAGAATATGCAAATGGTATAAGTATTTATTCCAAGTTAAATTGGCAGGAACCCTTGTGAGCAACCGAGAATTATTGACTTTATAAGGGGGCGAATTCAAGGGTGCCGCGAATCTGCTCGCATTGTCCGGAATTGAATTAGCGGGGCCGCGCGGCTTACGGCAAAATTAGCAAAAGGAGTGCTTAAGACATGAATGTTGTTGTTGTGAATAATTATGATCGAATGAGTGATGAAGTGGCTAAGTTGGTACGGAATCAGATTACGGAAAAACCCGCGAGTGTACTCGGCTTGCCCACCGGGAGTACCCCCTTGGGAGTTTATCGGCTGCTAGTGGAGATGGGCGAAAAGGGCCTGGACTTCAGTGGGCTCACAACCTTTAACCTCGATGAATATGTGGGTTTAACAGGCAATCATCCCCAGAGTTATCGTTATTATATGCAGAAGAACTTTTTTTCCGGCGTGAACATTGCCCAAGACAACACCTTTGTGCCCAATGGGGTAGCGGCTGATCTTGCCGCGGAGTGCGCAGCATATGAAGAACGCATCAAGCGGGCAGGAGGCATCGACCTGCAGTTGTTGGGCATTGGCACTAATGCCCACATCGGTTTCAATGAGCCCGGGGCGGAGTTTGGTACAACGACAAGGGTGGTGGATTTAACCGAGAGTACAATCGAGGCTAATTCACGCTTTTTCGATTCGGCTGCAGACGTTCCCACCCAGGCGGTATCAATGGGAATAAAGAGCATTATGCAGGCTAAAAACATAATCTTGCTGGCAAACGGCGGCAGTAAAGCGGAGGCAATCCGGGCCGCGGTATTAGGGCCCATTACGGTGGATGTCCCCGCTTCAGTTTTGCAGCTGCACCCTTCTGTAACGGTCGTGGTTGACCAGGCAGCAGCCGGTAAATTATAAAAATGTATGTTTTTGCTGATTATCATACCCACACACTGCACAGCCACGGCCGAGGCACAGTGGAGGAAAACGTGGCCGCCGCGGCCGGCGCCGGTTTGGAGGCAATTGCCATAAGTGATCACGGCCCCAATCACTTATTTCATTACGGTATGAAAAATCTGCAGGTGTTAGACACGATCAGAAATGAGCTTGAGGCGGCCTGCGCCAAATTTCGGGGTGTGCGGGGCTTAGTCGGCATAGAAGCCAACATCATCAGTGTGAAGGGCGATCTTGATCTACCTCCGGATCGGCGCGGGCAGGTGGATATGGTTTTAGCCAATATACACAGTCTTGTGCGTCCGGCCCGCTTGCGTGATGGGGCGATAATTTGGGGCCTGCACTACGGAAAACGGGTGTGGCCCCCTTACGGCAGGCGCTCCAAAATCGTGAACACCGATGCCACCGTTAAGGCAATGGAAAAAAATAAAATTGACATCTTAACGCACCCGGGGCTGCGCTTTGCCATCGATTACCGCGCTGTGGCGCAGGCCTGTGCCCATTTTGGGACCGCATTTGAGATCAACGCCAGCAAGGATTATTTGACGCCACAGATAATTGAACTTGTCGCCAAGGAAGGTGCTTCATTCATGATCGGCAGCGATGCGCATTCGCCGGAACGTGTGGGTGATTTTAGGCTTGCTTTGGATTTGGCCGAAAAGGTGGGCTTGACTCCTAAACAGGTGCTCAACGCCCGGGGCAGCTGAGGGGGTGAGGCGATGGAGAAGATTAAATGGCTTTATCCGGGAATGGGTGTTAAACGGTGGCTTGCTCTTTTGATTGCGGGTGTTTTTGTAGCCGCCGCCGGCTTAACAGTAATGCTGAACACACCGGTTTTGTCGCTGATAGAGGACACGCTGTTGGCGCGACTGCAAAAACTGGGTTGGAATACCCTGGTTGTGGGTGGGCTGCTAATTGTTCTCGGTGCTTTGTGCGTCGCTTTAGCGGTGCGATTTGGGATTCGCTCGCTGATCAGCGCCATTAAGCCGGCGGATGTGCCTCGGCTCGCTGAGCATGTTTATCGCTCCCGCAGTCTGGATCGGGGGCTTAAAATTGTGACCATCGGCGGGGGTACCGGGCTGGCCACCATGCTGCGCGGGTTGAAGGATTATTCCGCTAATATTACGGCGATAGTGACAGTAGCCGATGACGGTGGGAGCTCAGGTCGCATCCGGGAAGAGCTCGGCATTCTGCCCCCCGGGGATATCCGCAACACAATTTTGGCTTTGGCAGATACTGAACCGTTAATGGAACGTCTATTCCAATATCGTTTTTCCTGGGGCGAGGGTCTGCAGGGCCACAGCTTCGGTAATTTGTTCATCGCCGCCATGACCGATATTACGGGTGATTTTGAACTGGCGATCCGCGAATTCAGCAAGGTTTTGGCTGTTCGAGGCAGGGTCTTGCCTTCTACGTTAGAAACGGTGCGTTTAGGAGCGCACTACGATGACGGTTCAACTGTGATGGGGGAAAGCAATATACCGCTGCAGGGCAAAACAATCACGAGTGTTTTTTTGGATAAACCGGATGCGGCGGCACTGCCCGAAGCGCTGCAAGCTATTAGCCAGGCAGATTTGGTGATTTTAGGCCCGGGCAGTCTTTATACCAGTGTCATCCCCAATCTTTTAATTAAACCGATTGCGGATGTTTTGGCCAGTACAGATGCTCTGCGCATTTATGTTTGCAACGTCATGACGCAGCCGGGTGAAACGGATCATTTAACCGCCAGCGAACATGTGCAGTCTATATTGCAGCATGTCCATGATCGTCCAATTCTTGATTATGTCTTAGTAAACAGGGCCAAAGTGACCTCTTTTCAAGCCAAAAAGTATGCAGCGGAAGGGGCCTACCCGGTCAAGGTCGATCCGGCGGCCCTTAGCAAACTCGGCATACAGGTGAGAATCGGCGACTTTCTTGATCGCAACAACTTGGCGCGCCACGACGGCGCAGCGCTTGCCCGGGAAATAATGACACTGGGTGGGCACCACCACTACAAAGTTTGGGGCAATGGGTTATCCGTTAAATCCTAGGCAGTTTTAAAATTCCCCCGCTGAGAATAAACTACTCAGGGGGGGATTTTATGCGACGCCTGACCGCCATTGTGCTGATCATCTCCACTTTGGGTTTCGGCCTGCCTACCGTTTTTAGAACAATCCACCGCCGCGCCGCCGGAGTTAGGCGGGGTGTATTTTTGGAAGAACAGGCACTGGAGTATTATTATGAAAACGAAATTCGGGTGATTGTGGAAAGGATGGTTAAAGAGGCCCAAAGGCCCCCCGTTAATGCGGCCATTGACCATCTGACCGGGGAAATAATTCCCCATCAAAACGGCCTGTATTACGATATAGATGAGATTGTGAAACAAATAGTGTCTGCGCCGGC
>CAZVDE010000010.1:42182-50857 GCA_964626065.1 uncultured Clostridiaceae bacterium
GAGACGGTTGCCCCCGGTGTCGGCGGGGGAATCTGCCAGTCGTCCACAACTCTGTATAACGCGGTGCGTGAGGCGGGGCTGCAGATTGTGGAAAGACGCATTCATTCCATCGCGCCCAGCTATATCAAACACGGTTTGGATGCCACCGTTGCCTGGCCCCACACCGATTTTAAGTTTCGCAATAGCAAAGATACCCCTGTCATCATTAAAGCCGCAATCCAGCAGTGGAGAGTCCGCGTCTGGGTTTTGGGTGAGAAAGAAGGGTAAGCCATGACCTTTTCCAATTATACTCGCAACGAATTGGCCCGGGTGATCCCCAGTGCTCGCTGCTGCCGCATCGCGGAATTAAGCGCTTTGTATGATCTGGACGGGTTTATTCTGGGCCGCAAAAACCAGTATTTGGATTTTAACAATTCATCGCCTCTTGTTGCCCGAAAAATCTGGGTGCTTCTGCGCGGTCTTTACCCCGGGCTGCCCATTCAGGTCCTATTTGTCAAATCGCGCTCGCGCCGCTCCCAAACCTGTACCGTGCGCGTTCTGGGCAAAGAAGCGGTGGGCCGGGTCTACCGAGACTTTAGGGATCAGGATGTTTTGGACGGTGATGGGGTGCCCAGAAAAAAATGCTGCCGCCGCGCCTACCTGCGGGGAGCCTTTCTCAGCCGGGGATCTGTTACCAATCCCGAAAAAACCTATCACCTGGAGATTGCCACGGAGCAGACCCTGGCGGCGGCGAAGCTCAGGCTGATCCTGCTTTCCCTTGATTTAGAACCGGGTGTAATTCAGCGCCAAGGTTCGTTCGTTGTTTATTTAAAGGAGGGGCAGCTCATCGTAAATCTGCTCAACCTTATGGGTGCCCATGGTGCGCTGCTTCGTTTTGAAAACGTGCGGGTTATGAAAGATATGCGCAACCAGATTAATCGCTTGGTAAATTGCGAGACTGCCAATGTGGACAAAACTGTGCGGGCCTCTTTGGCACAGATAGAAGATATACAGTTAATAGATGCGAAATTGGGTTTGGACAACCTACCATCAAAGTTACGAGAAGTTGCCTTGGCACGCCTTAACAACCCCTATGCCTCTCTGCAAGAATTGGGCGATTCGCTTAGGCCAAGACTGAGTAAATCCGGGGTTAACTACCGGATTAAGCAGTTACAAAAGAAAGCACAAGAACTTGACCGTTTAGATCCCAAAGCTTAACATAAAGCGGCAGGTAACAACTGCCAAGTCGAGAATATAATGACAGTAGTGGGACACAATATAAACTACCGGGACATAATGTGTCCCATCAGTGGGGAGATTGCTATGGAAAGATTCGGGGCCCTGCAGCGGCTCGTTCCGGAATTGGAAGAGCTGCTGGAGCGGAGATACAATCTACTGAGGGTGATTCGCAATTCTGCCCCCGCCGGGCGCAGGTTCATTGCCGCCCGCCTGGGACGCTCTGAACGGGTGGTGCGCGGTGACCTGGATTTACTCAGGGAACAAGGGCTGGTGAACTGCAGCGCCGCCGGCGTGCGATTGTCTGCACGAGGCGAGAGAGTGCTGCTTAGGCTGCAGTCTTTTGTCAGGCAGCTTCACGATCTGGAGTACCTTGAAAAGAGGCTGGCCTCTGTTCTGGGTGTGGGCCGGATGATTATAGTTCCGGGCGATGCCGATGTTAACCCCACCGGTCAGGCCGATCTGGCGCTGGCAACCGCTCGCTATTTGGGCGAAATTCTCCGGGACGGCAACATTCTTGGCGTCACCGGGGGGACTACCCTGGCTAGGGTAGCGGACTCTTTTGCCCTTTTGGATTGGGAAAAGAGCATTACCGTTGTACCGGTTCGCGGTGGGCTGGGAGAGGACGTAAAGATTCAGGCTAGCACTATCGCTGCCCGCTTGGCGGAAAATATAGGCGGTACATACAAATTGCTCCATGCACCTGAAGAGGTCCGGCCTCGTTACTTGGAACAGATTCTTAACGAACCGCGCATTCGCGATGTGATTGCCCTGGGCCGGCGGGCCGATGTGCTGCTGCATGGAATAGGCACCGCCGAGGAAATGGCCAAAAGGCGGGGTATAGATGAAGCAACTATTATGGACCTTATAACCAAGGGCGCCTTGGGCGAGGCATTTGGCTGTTATTTCAATGCGGCGGGGGAGATAGTCTACAATACCACAACTGTAGGTCTACGTTTGGAGGACTTGGAGAAAATACCGGTAGTGATCGCGGTTGGCGGCGGAAAAAGCAAGGCTTGGGCAGTGATGTCCGTTTTATCGCGGGGATATTGTGATGTCTGCATCACCGATGAAGGGGTAGCCCGGAGGCTGATGAGTCTTAAAGAAATCAAAGAGGAGGAAGAAGAATGACAGTAAAAATTGGTATCAATGGATTTGGCAGAATCGGGCGTTTAGTGTTCAGAGGGACACTCAATGACCCAAGAGTTGAAGTTGTGGCAGTTAACGATCTTACTGACGCGGCTACTTTAGCCCATTTGCTCAAGTATGATACTAACCACGGTACGCTTGATGCCGATGTGAAAGTTGACGGGGACGAGATTATAGTTAATGGCAAACGAATTAAAGTGATGGCCGAGCGCGATCCTAAAAACTTGCCTTGGGGCGAGTTGGGTGTGGAATATGTTGTGGAAGCAACCGGAATTTTCCGCAGTAGGGAGCAAGCGCAGTGGCACATAGATGCAGGCGCCAAAAAAGTACTCATTACCGCACCGGCGAAAAACGAAGATATCACAATTGTGATGGGCGTCAACGAGCAAGACTACAAAGCGGGCGAGCACCATGTTATTTCCAACGCTTCCTGCACCACCAACTGCTTAGCACCGGTAGCCAAGGTTATTGAAGACAACTTTGGCATTAAGCGGGGGCTGATGACCACGGTACACGCTTATACGACGGACCAGCGCATCTTGGATTTGCCTCACAGAGATCTGCGCAGGGCGCGGGCCGCGGCTGAGAATATTGTGCCCACAACCACCGGCGCCGCCGCCGCTGTTGGCTTGGTATTACCCGGCCTGAAAGGCAAACTGGATGGCTTTGCCATGCGTGTTCCCGTTTCTACCGTCAGTGTAGTGGATTTAGTGGTGGAAACAGAAAAACCGGTTACCGCCGAAAAGGTCAATGCACTATTCAAGAAGGCGGCAGAAGGGGATCTAAAGGGCATTCTCGGTTATGAAGAAGCACCTTTGGTATCCTGCGACTACAAGGGTAACGACAATTCAAGCATCGTGGACGCTGCTTTGACTAAGACTATGGGCGACAATATGCTTAAAGTTGTGGCCTGGTATGACAATGAGTGGGGTTACTCCATGAGAGTAATTGATCTGATTCACTATATGGAGGCCAATCAGTAAATCGGAAGCGGGTGCGGAACCCCCCATCGCCTTGTAGGGGGGGCTCCGCTCCGGCCCGTCCCGAGGAGGAGGATGACCATGGCAAAAAAGACGATAGTTGATATTGAACCGCGGGGCAAACGCATTTTAATGCGCGTTGACTTTAACGTCCCGATTCAAGATGGTGTTATTACGGACGACAAAAGAATTCGGGCGGCACTTCCCAGCATTGAAAATTTGCTGGAGCGGGGGGGCAGGGTAGTGCTCATGTCTCATTTGGGCCGTCCTAAAGGGAAAGTGGTGGACGATCTGCGTTTAGATCCGGTTGCTCGCCGCTTAGCCGAACTTTTGGGCAAGCCTGTGCAGAAGCTTGACGATTGCATCGGCCCCGAGGTCGAGGCGGCAGTCGACGGGCTTGGTGCAGGCGAGATTATTTTATTGGAAAACGTGCGTTTTTACGCGGCAGAAGAAAAAAACGATGCCGAATTTGCTCGCGCCTTGGCCAAACTGGGCGATATTTACGTTAACGACGCTTTCGGTACAGCCCACCGGGCCCATGCATCCACCGAGGGTGTGGCTCGCCATTTGCCGGCAGTATCCGGATTTTTACTGGAAAAAGAGCTTGAATTCTTAGGCGGCGCGGTCGAACAGCCCAAGCGCCCGTTTGTCGCTATCTTAGGCGGTGCCAAAGTTCAGGATAAAATTTCGGTGATTGAGGCACTCTTAGCCAAAGTTGATACGCTGATTATCGGCGGGGGCATGGCTTATACTTTTTTGAAGGCACAGGGTTATGAGATTGGCAACTCTCTTTTGGATGCCGACCGTTTGGATTTTTGCCGCTCCATAATGGAGAAGGCGCAGGCGGCGGGAGTAAAGCTGTATTTACCCGTGGACATTGTGGTGGCTAAGGAATTTAGCGCGACAGCGGAGCATAAGACAGTCGAGGCGGAACAGATACCCGCCGATTGGGAAGGTTTAGATATAGGGCCAAAAACGGCGCGAATGTTTGCCGATGTTGTGAAAAATGCCGGAACGGTGGTCTGGAACGGACCCATGGGTGTGTTCGAGTTCGCCGCCTTTGCGGAGGGGACCCGAGCGGTTGCCCAAGCTTTAGCAGATTCTCGCGCCGTTACCATTATCGGCGGCGGTGATTCCGCAGCCGCGGTGGAGCAGATGGGTCTAGCTGAAAAGATGACCCATGTATCCACCGGGGGCGGTGCTTCTTTGGAGTTTTTAGAAGGAAAGACCCTGCCGGGTGTAGCGGCGCTAAATGATAGATGAGGTGAAATAATTGCGTACTCCGATTATTGCTGGAAACTGGAAGATGCACAAAAACGTGGGAGAAGCGATCGAAGCTTGCAGGCGGCTCGAAGAATTAGCCGCTCACAGCCTGGCTGAGGTTGTTGTTTGTGCCCCCTTTACAAGTCTGTCCGCTTTGAATGCACTAGGTTTGACAAAGATAAAACTGGGTGCTCAGAACATGCATTTCGCGGATCAGGGGGCATTTACCGGGGAAATATCCGGGCAGATGCTGATAGATGTGGGCTGCCAATATGTAATTATAGGACATTCGGAAAGGCGGGCGCTTTTTGGCGAGGACGATGGTATGGTCAATAAAAAAGTCCTCAATGCACTTAAATTAGGTTTGCGCCCCATACTCTGTGTCGGAGAAACACTTACTCAGAGGCAATCCGGAGAAACAGAAACAATCGTAATAGAACAAACTCAAAAAGCATTAAGCGGTGTAACGCCTGAACAGCTTGGCAAAGTGGTTATTGCTTATGAGCCCATTTGGGCAATCGGCACCGGTGAAACCTCCACCGCCGAGGATGCGAATAAGGTGATTGGTGTGATTCGTGCGGCGGTGGCCGAATTGTACGACGCCCAATTGGCAGAAGAGGTCAGAATCCAATACGGGGGCAGCGTGAAGCCGGAAAACGTGGCGGGATTTAAGCGTCAGCCCCAAATCGATGGAGCCCTCGTTGGGGGAGCCAGCATCAAGGTGCAGGATTTCATGGCCATCATCGACGGTTAGGGGTGGAACGGTTGAAAAAGCCTACAGCTTTAGTAATTCTTGACGGATTTGGCCTCAATGATAGGAAAGAGGCTAACGCGGTGAGGGCCGCCCGGACCCCCACCATTGATTGGCTCAACTCGCATGCCCCCCAAAGCACTCTTTCGGCGTCGGGCGGGAGTGTGGGTCTAATGGATGGGCAGATGGGTGATTCTAATGTGGGGCACTTGAATATTGGAGCAGGCAGAATTGTCTATCAGGATGTTGTCCGGATCTCGAAATCCATTGCGGATGGGGACTTTTTTGAAAATGAGGCACTGCTTGCCGCACTAGAACATCCCCGAAAGACGGGCGGGGCCCTGCATCTGATGGGCCTGGTGTCCCCCGGGGGCGTGCACAGCCATTCGGAGCATTTGTATGCACTGCTTAGGATGGCTAAGACCCGGGGGCTGAGCCGAGTGTATATCCATGCCTTCTTGGATGGACGAGATGTGCCCCCCAGCAGTGCTCGGGAATATCTGGCAGATTTGGAAGACCAGATTGAAAAAATAGGAGTGGGCCGAATTGCAACAATATCAGGCCGCTATTACGCCATGGATCGGGACCGGCGCTGGGATAGGGTGGAAAAGGCCTTCCGCGCCCTGCAGGGGGTGGGGCGTATCGCACCTGACAGCGCCGCGGCCATAGCTTGGGCCTACGCTAAAGGAGAGACAGATGAATTTGTCATTCCTACCGTACTTGTTCAGGGTGACGAACCGGTCGGACCGGTCCGGGATGGAGACAGCATTCTCTTCTTTAACTTCCGGGCAGATCGGGCCAGGGAGATTACTTGGGCTTTTGTCAACGAAGATTTCCGTGGTTTTGAACGGGGGGCCCGGCCCGAGGTTTTCTACACCACCATGACCCAATACGATGCCCAGCTTGATGTACCCTTCGCCTTTCCACCGCAGAATCTCCGCAATACGTTGGGAGAATATCTTGCGGCGTTGGGCAAAACCCAGCTGCGCATCGCCGAGACAGAGAAGTATGCCCATGTGACGTTCTTTTTCAACGGTGGTGTAGAGGAGCCAAACCCCGGGGAGGATAGGATTTTGGTGCCTTCGCCCCAGGTGGCTACCTATGATCTGCAGCCGCAGATGAGTGCACCTGAGGTCACCGCGGAAGTTGTCAAACAGATTCAACAGGGCAAACATGATTTAATCGTACTGAATTACGCCAACTGCGACATGGTGGGGCATACCGGGGTTTTTGACGCCGCGGTACTTGCCGTGGAAACGGTCGATTCTGGCCTGCGTCAAGTGCTTGAGGCCTTGAAAGAGCGGGGCGGTTCAGCCTTGATTACGGCCGATCATGGCAATGCGGAACAGATGGTTGATTATGAAACGGGTGAAGCGCATACCGCGCATACTACTAATAAGGTTCCACTCTGGCTGTTCAATGCACCCGGCGGGTACCGTCTCAGGCCCGGTATCCTGGCTGACTTGGCGCCTTCGCTGCTTGATCTGATGAACATACCCCAGCCGGAGGAAATGACAGGTAAAACCCTGATTGTGAAGGAGGAGTTACAGTGATTATTAATGACATAATTGCAAGAGAAATTTTGGATTCTCGAGGAAATCCTACAATTGAAGTGGAAGTATTTTTGGTCGATGGGGCAAGCGGTAGGGCGATCGTACCTTCCGGCGCCTCAACGGGGGCCTACGAGGCGGTGGAGCTGCGCGACGGTGACAAAAGCCGCTATCTGGGCAAGGGTGTAGAAAAGGCGGTAGAAAACGTAGAAGAGATCATCGCCCCTGAACTGATTGGGATGGATGCCTCGGACCAGATGATTATCGATCAAATCATGATTGACTTGGACGGCACACCCAACAAAGGTAAATTAGGCGCGAATGCCATCTTAGGTGTTTCACTGGCGGTAGCCCACGCCGCGGCCAACTCACTGGGCCTGCCCCTTTATCGCTATATTGGCGGAACCAACAGCCATCAGCTGCCGGTGCCCATGCTCAATATTCTTAATGGCGGCGAACACGCGGATAATAATGTGGACATTCAAGAATTTATGATCATGCCGGTGGGAGCTGCCAATTTCAAAGAAGGCCTGAGAATGGGAGCCGAGGTGTTTCACAGCCTGCGGGGTGTTCTGCGGGCGAAAGGGCTTAATACCGCGGTCGGTGATGAAGGTGGGTTTGCACCCGATTTAAAATCCAATGAAGAGGCTATTCAAGTAATCATCGAAGCAATTGAGAAAGCAGGTTACAAGCCGGGTCGCGATGTGGTAATCGCTCTTGATGTGGCCGCGACCGAAATGTTTAAAGACGGTAAGTATCACCTGACAGGTGAAGGCCGGGCTTTGGACACCGATGAAATGATTGCTTATTACGCCGAACTTGTGAATAAATATCCCATTGTTTCCATTGAGGATGCCTTGAGCGAAGACGAGTGGGACGGGTGGAAAAAGCTAACTGAGGCCCTTGGTGACAAGGTGCAGCTGGTGGGGGATGATCTGTTTGTCACCAACACGGAACGCTTGATAAAAGGTATTGAGCGGGGTATTTCCAACTCCATTCTGATCAAAGTCAACCAGATCGGGACCTTAACTGAAACGCTCAACGCCATTGAAATGGCCAAGCGGGCCGGTTATACCGCTGTTATTTCCCACCGCTCGGGTGAAACGGAAGACACAACCATCGCGGATCTGGCAGTGGCAACTAATGCGGGCCAGATTAAGACAGGGGCGCCGAGTAGGACGGATCGGGTAGCTAAGTATAATCAACTACTGCGGATCGAGGAAGAATTGGACTTCACGGCCCACTATGCCGGAGCCGCGGCTTTTTACAGCATCAAGAAATAAACAACGAGAATAACAACAAAAAACGGTACAACCGGAAGGGTGTACCGTTTTTGATTGGCAAAGGCGCGCAACAGTGCTTGCCCGCAGGGGCGCGCTGTGGTAAAATAACGGAGGTATGTAAATCCAATAGGGAGGTGTCATAATACTGTGGGTACCTTTTTAATGATCATCCAGTTTGTCGTGTGCATTGCCCTGATTGTCGCGGTGCTGATGCAGGAAAGCAAAGGTGAAGGATTAGGTTCGATCGGCGGAGGAAGTAGGGTGTTTGCCAGCAGGCGCAAGGGGCTGGAGGAGATTCTGGAGCAGGTCACCACCTACCTGGCCGTTGGGTTTATGGTCCTCTCTATCGTTTTAACGATCTGGTTTTAAGATGACAGCAAAAAAATATAAGAAAAAAGTCTGCCGCGGCAGACTTTTTTGTTTGAGAAAATATGGTGGAGGTGAGCGGAGTTGCACCGCTGTCCGCAAGTGAAATCACACCAGC
>CAZVDE010000011.1:0-49404 GCA_964626065.1 uncultured Clostridiaceae bacterium
AATGATCCGCCTTTAAAACCCGGTACAAATAAGGCCAAAGCGATCACTAAAGGCGGCAGAAACCACCAGGACGAAACGGCCCTTTTTTCCGCTGTCCCCGCCGCGATCGTATCCGGGCGGACCAGCTTGGTTTCACCCACAAACCAACCTTCCGACCGCTTCAAAACGGCCAGCTTTTTGGAATAGGCCGCCAGATTAAGGCTGCCCAAAACATGAATAAGGCCCATCCAGGCACAAAGGCCCACTATACTAAGGGAGGGGGGGCACAGGCAGCAAGAATAGGGCCCCTAGGGCGGCCGCGAATAGGAAAAGACGCGCATTGTTTTGGGCATACCCCCTGACCAGTTCGCGCACCCGTGGGTCTGCGGCGCCTTCCCGCGGCAGCGTAACATTGAGCAGCACCCCCCGCCTCAGTGAAGCGGCGGAGCGAAACGATATGTAAAACGAAAAAACAAGGACCAGGATGGCCGGGACCAAAATTAGGACCATTCACTTTGACCTCCTCCGGATCGCAGTGTAAATTCACCGTTAAGTCTTCCCACTAACGCAGGGCGCGCAGCGCGTTGAGCAGAAAACCACCGCCAAAAATGACCAACAAAGCGCCCAAAACGATCACCAGAGCGCTGTAGGCCTTCTGGGTAAAAAGGGCCCGCGTTTTGCTGACTAATATGGACACAAACCCGTACCAAGTCAGATCAGCCGCGGCATGGCCCAGGTAAAAAAGGATAATACCGCCCATACCCAATAGTTGATATGCGCTCATGATCAGCCCCAAGCCCACAACCGCCCACCAGATTATAAAATAGGGGTTGCTCACACTAAGCAGCGCACCGGCAATAAGCAGCCCACCGCGTCCGGGGTTTTTGCTATCCTGATTGACTTCTAACTTTACAGTCCCCCCCAGGCCTTCTTTGATCATGCTGCCGCCCAGATAAATCAACAGCAAACCGCCCAGTAGGCCTATGGCGATTTGGGCCGCCGCGGAGCTGAGGTATCGGCCGAAACCGAAAAAGATTGCCACAACCAACAAGGCTTCCACGCCAACATGGCCCAAGGGCACAAGCATTGCGGGCCCGGCTCCGTATTTCAGGCTGCGGTCGATTGTAAAGGTCAAAAGTGAGCCCGGCATAACCGCACCGGAATAACCTATCAAAAGCGACTGAATAAACACTTGCAGCATAATGCCACCTCAAATCCTGCTGAAATAGTTCAACTTAAGCCCCACCATCCCTGCCTACTATTGATTAAGGCAGCCGTTTTTTGTACAATTGAAGCGGTACACATTCATTGCGAACACAAAGGATCCACACAGAGGGGCTGGATAAATGGAATTGATAATCAAGGGCAAAACAAAGGACGTTTTTCGCTTAGAAAACGGCGACTACCTGCTGCAGTTTAAGGATGATTTGACCGGAACAGACGGCGTTTTTGATCCGGGCGCGGATACGGTAGGTTTAACACTGCCCGGCGCGGGGCAGGCCGCCTTGCGCCTGAGCAAATATTTTTTTACCCTGCTTGCGGCGCAAGAAATCCCTACCCATTATATTCGAGCCGATCTTAAGCGGCTGACAATGACGGTAAAACAAGCGGCCCCTTTCGGGCACGGTTTGGAAGTGATCTGCCGTTATCGGGCAGTAGGTAGTTTTTTCAGGCGCTATGGAAAATATATTCAAGAAGGCGACCCTTTAAATGCCTTCGTGGAGTTTACGCTAAAAGATGACAAACGGCAGGATCCGCCCATCACAGAAGAGGCCCTGCAGATGCTGGGCATTCTGTCTTCGGCCGAATATGCCCATTTAACCGATCTTACCAGGCGAATCAGTGGTATCATCCGAACAGAGCTGGCCCAAAGAGAGATTGAGCTGTTCGACATCAAGCTGGAATTCGGCCGTTCAAAAACGGGCGAAATTATGCTGATCGACGAAATATCCGGGGGCAACCTGCGCGCTTTTAGGCAGGGCAAATCGGTGGGCCCGCTAGAATTGGCCGATCTGGTCTGCCCTTAGGCCCTAAGCCAAGGGCAGACTTCTTGCTTCATAGCAGCCTAACAGGTAAAGGCGGGGAAATTCCTGTTCCAGCTGGTAGAGGGCGAGTTTTACCGCGCCGCCGGCAGGTGGGGCACAAAATTCGAGATAAAAACACCCTCCGCCGGGGTGGCGCTGCCGGGAGATGCATTCAATTTTGTCCAGATTGATGCCCACATCGGCAAAAATGTTCAAAGCAGCTGCTAAAGCCCCCAGCTGATCAACTATGTGCAGCAGCAGGCTTACCCTATGCTCCCGCGAAGGTGCAATCAATGTGGGGCCCACCGCAATATAACGGGTATGTGGTGCATTTGGCGGCTCTAGGGCCGCCTGAATGTATAAGCCCTTCTTTGCCAGCAGACTGTAGATTTCGGCCGCCTGCCGCGGGTTGGTCAAGGGCAGCAGTGCGGCTTGGGCTTTTTTCTGCACAACCTGCCCAAGCGCGGCAGCGGCGCTGCCGGCAGGCACAACCACAGCGGACGGAAATAGATAGCCGGCGGGATTCTCGCCCGGGCCGATGCCGCTTATTGCGACTTGGCTCACGATGGGCGGGCTTAAGGGCGCCCCCTTCAATTCAGCCCCCAACTGCCATTTTACATCTCGTCTTTGGGATTCCAACAACAGCTCATACTGCCTTTGCCGCGAGAGGCGCAGTAAAGTTTCAACAAACACCCGCGCGGGGCCCCCCAGCCCGGTTAAAAGCTCCGCTTCACGGCGCCGATCTAATACGGGTGCACCGCTTTGTTTTTTAGATTCAGCAACCCGCTCAATCACTTCCATCCGCTGAGCAAAAAGAGATAACAACTGCTCATCCAGGCGTGAAATCTCCTTCCGTAGCCATTTCAACTCTTCTGCCGCACCATTGTTATCCATGCACAAACCACCTCATTTTGTCCACAAATGGCCTTGAATGCCGTATGCCACCAGTAGAGCGTCAAGAACCGCCACCGCCACCGCCGCTTCCACCGCGGGAACCGCCCTGGGGACGATGCAGGGATCGTGGCGCCCCCGAAGGGAGAACGTTTTGGCCTGACCCGTATGCAGATCAACACCGGCTTGCGGTTTGCCAATAGAAGCGGTTGGTTTGATCGCTGCATTCAGCACGATGGGCATACCATTTGTAATGCCCCCATTGATGCCCCCCGCCCTATTTGTTTCACTCCGCACTTCGCCCTGCCCATCAAAATAGAAAATATCATTATGCTCCG
This sequence comes from uncultured Clostridiaceae bacterium, assembly GCA_964626065.1. GTDB lineage: Bacteria > Bacillota > Limnochordia > Darwinibacteriales > Darwinibacteriaceae > UBA3910. The sequence goes on from CAZVDE010000011.1 coordinate 3,233, forward strand.
AACCACGCATACGGCAGGCATTAAAACCCGAACCAAAAGAAACACCCTGCACAGCGGGGATACTGTACACAATGGAAGCAAGCCGGGGCTCCATGCCGCCGAATATGGGATCTCCCACACCCGGGGGCAAGTTCAGCGCAAAACATTCAATGATGCCGCCCAAGGAATCCCGTTCTTGGCGTACTTTTTCGATCAATTCCACCATTTGGCGCCCCCGGGCCCGGTCTAAGACGGGAAAGTCCCGGGCAGCCGCGGACAGTAGTTCTTGTTCGTCGACTTTAGCTGCATCGAGTGGTTTGTCCTCTATTCCGCCAATCTCCCTAATCCGGGCCGCAATGATAATGCCCCGCCGGCCTAAGATTTGTTTGGCAGCCGCACCCGCAAAACAAAGCGCAGCAGTTAAGCGGCCCGAGAAATGGCCGCCGCCGCGAGGATCATTATAACCGCGGTAGCGCTTCCAGCCGGTATAATCGGCATGGCCCGGCCTGGGCACAGCCATCCGTTCGGGGTAATCCCCCGGCCGCATGTCCTGATTATCAATTACGGCGCAAAGGGGCGTGCCGCAAGTGCGCCCTTGGTAAAGGCCGGATAAAACGCGAACCTGATCGTCTTCGCGCCGGGCAGTTGACCAAGGCCGGCGGCCGGGGGCCCGTCTGGCCATAAAAGACCTTATTTTGGCAAAATCAATTTCTTCCCCCGCGGGCAGGCCGTCTAAAACCACACCAACGGCGGGGCCGTGCGATTCCCCAAAAATGCTCATTTTAAGCTGTTCACCCCAGATGGAGCCCATACACAACACCCTCCCAAACGCCTTAACTCGGCAAAGAAATTAGGATAAGATTTATTTACCGCAGCCGCCCCTTCCAGGACAGCACCCCGTTCGGTGTGCAAAGCGGCTATGGCCAAGGCCATGGCAATGCGGTGGTCATTACAGCTATTGACCGCACCACCGGGCAGGGGCCTGCCCCCCACGACAATCAACCGCTCCCGTTCCGCTTCAATGGCCGCCCCCAGCCGCCCCAGGCCGCAAGCGAGAGCCTCCAGCCGATCGCTTTCTTTCAGGCGCAAACGCCCGGCCCCGGTAAAAACCGTTCTACCGGGCCTTAGGGCGGCCGCTACCGCTAGGGGAGGCACCAAATCGGGGATCTGGCTTACCTCAATTTCCACTTCATCTTCACTGGCCCCCAGCAGGTCCAAAAGGGCAATGATGGCCCGATCCCCCTGCAGGCTGGCGGGGTTGAGGCCCACTACCCGCACAGAGTGCCCCAAATGGGCAGCCACAAGCCAAAAAGCGGCCTGGGAATAATCCGCCTCCACATCTATTGCACCGACAGGCATTTGATAGGACTGCTCTCCGGGTACCTGCCAACCAATCGCCCTTCCGTCTTGGGTGCTTATGCGTTTTACCGCGATGCCGAACTGCTCCAGCACCCCTTCCGTGAGTTCAACATAGGGTGCCGATTCTAAAGGCGATGTAAGGCAAATCACACTGTCCCCGCGCAGCAGAGGCAGCGCCAAAAGCAGGCCCGTCACATATTGAGAACTTACGGCCCCCGGTACATAGTAACGTCCGCTTTGCAGCGCACCGGAGATTTTCAAAGGCAGGCCGCCTTGGCGGGGAAATTCCAGCGTTAGACCCTTTTTCGCCAATATGGCGGCGTATTCGGCCAAAGGGCGCTCGCTGAGGCGGCGCGAGCCCACAAACACCGCCTCCTTTCCCAAAGCGGCCGCCACCGGGATGAGAAAACGCAGGGTGGAGCCGGATTCCCGGCAGTTTAGTTCGCAAGGCCCCTCGGCGGTACTGAACAAAGCCTCCAGGCAGTTGAACGTAGCGGCCAAATCATCCCCCGATTCCGGGCCGATTCCTTGCACAGCACCTACATCCCCGCTGTCCATGGCCGCCAAAGAAACGGCGATCAAAACACGGTGGCCAATGCTTTTGCTGGCGGGAGGGGTAACAGAGCCCCGCAGGCGGCCGGGGCCGATCAAGAGTCTAGCCACCGGGCCACACCTCCTCCAAAAGCGTTTTTAGATCAGCTATTTTTAGGGGGTACAAAAAGGATTCACCTATTTTCGGCAGCAAAACAAATTGGAGCAAATCCCCCCGGCGTTTCTTATCATGGCTTAAGGCGGGCATTACCTGCCCTAGTGGGACAGTAATTTCGGTGGGTAGTTTCCATCTCTTAAGGGTACCGAGTAAGCGCGGCCGAGTCTCGGGAGCGGTAATGCCCAGTTTTTCCCCAATTTTCACAGCAATCACCATACCGGCCGCTACCGCTTCCCCGTGCGTATAGCGCCTAAATCCGGTGGCCTGTTCTAAGGCGTGGCCCAGCGTATGGCCGAAATTGAGTAGGCTGCGCCGACCTAAATCATGTTCATCCTCCGCAATCAACTGCGCCTTGAGCCTAACACAGCAGCTGACGAGTTCGCCTAGGGGCGGAGTTCCTTTTTCCAAAGATGAAAAAAGCCCTTCATGGAGGATACAGCCGTATTTAATCACTTCCGCCATTCCCTCCGCAAAACGCTTTTTTTCTAATGTTTGCAGCGTAGTCAAATCGGCAGCTACTGCCCGAGGGGCATAAAAAGCACCAACCATGTTCTTTCCCCAGGGCAGATCCAAGCCGGTTTTACCGCCAATCGCCGCATCCACCTGGGCCAAGAGGGTGGTGGGAGCCTGGATTAAGCCCACACCCCGCAGATACGTGGCCGCGGCAAACCCGGCTAAATCGCCTACCACACCGCCTCCTAAGGCAATGACGCCGTCATCACGCGCCAAGCCCGCAGCGCTGAAGGCTTGATAGAGATTGGCCAACACCTCCATGTTTTTGCTCGCCTCGCCCGGAGCAATGACCGCACTGACAGCCTCAAAATTATGTTCCAGTAACGATAAACGGCAGGCATCAAGATAAAGGGGGGCAACATTGCTATCCGTGACAACCACCACCCTGCCGCCTTCCCAAGCCGCCGCGGCTATTTCCCCTATTTTGGACAGCACACCTTCGCCCACCAGCACCTCATATGAGCCCTGCACAGATGGGACAACAATCGTCTGCAAACCCAGACCCCCCCTACACACTGCGGCCAACCGCGGCCGCAACCGCTTGCAGTTTCGCCGACAACCGTTCAAACTGGGCCGGCGTCAAAGACTGCTTACCGTCTGAAAGGGCCTTGGCCGGATCGTTATGTACCTCGATCAGCAGCCCATCCGCCCCAGCCGCCACCGCGGCCAGCGCCAGCGGTTCCACCAGCCAATCCACACCCCCGGCGTGGCTGGGGTCAACAAAGACCGGAAGGTGGGTCATCCGTTTCAAAACCGGTACCGCGCTCACATCAAGCGTATTGCGGGTGGCCGTTTCAAACGTTCGAATTCCCCGTTCGCAAAGGATCACATCGTCGTTGCCACCGCTGAGAATATATTCCGCAGACATGAGCAGTTCCGCCAGGGTGTTGGCAAACCCCCGTTTTAAGAGGATGGGTTTGCGGGCTCGGCCCAGTTCTTTCAGCAATTCGAAATTCTGCATACTGCGGGCCCCCACCTGAATAATGTCCACATGTTCCAGAAAAGCTTCCAGGTAGGCAAGATCCGTTATTTCAGATACAACGGGCAGGCCGTATTCCCGGGCAGTTTCTTTTAAATAAGCCAGTCCTTTCAGCTGCAAACCCTGAAAAGAATAGGGTGAACTGCGCGGTTTAAAGGCGCCGCCCCGTAAAATATGGGCCCCCGCTGACCGCACGGCGGCGGCAATCTCGCCCAACTGGGCCCGGGACTCAACGGAACAGGGGCCTGCAGCAAGCACTATCCGCTCACCGCCAATAACCACCACATCACCGAGGGCAACTAAAGTATCTGCCGGGTGAAACTTGCGCCGCGCCAACTTATAAGGTTTGTCCAGGGCAATGACCCGCTCTACCCCGGGCAGCCGGCTTAAGCTGTCCGCTTCAAGACGGCCGGTGTCGCCCTCGAGGCTGATCACGGCAGCCCCCGCGCCAACCATGGGCTGTGGTACGAACCCCAATGCCGCCAGCTGGCGGCATAGTTCATCAACCTGCACCTGCCCCATCTCTTTTTTTAGGATGACAATCATCTCTACCCCTCTTTTCCCCGCCTTACTTCTCTATACGGGGCCATTCCGCCTTTTTTTGAAAGCAAAGGCCCCCTTAACCCTTTTTCCCCGCCGCCATTCGTGATAAGATAGGCGCGGAGGTGATCTTGTGGGCTATAAGATCCTCATTGCTGAAGACGATGAACAAATCGCGGCAGCGATGGCCGAACACATTGCCAAATGGGGCTATGAAGTACAATGCGTCCAAGATTTCAGCAACCTCTTAAGCGAGTTCATCAGTTTTGATCCCCAATTGGTGCTGCTCGATATTGGCCTGCCCTTTTATAACGGTTATTATTGGTGCGGTGAGATCAGGCAGATCTCCAAAGTGCCAATCATCTTCGTTTCCTCCAGTTCCGATAACATGAATATTATTCAGGCGGTAAGCATGGGCGGCGATGACTTTATTGCCAAGCCCTTTGCTTTATCCGTACTCACCGCTAAAATACAGGCCCTGCTGCGCCGCAGTTACTCTTTTGCGGGCCAAACGGATCTCTTGGAGCATAAGGGGGTCATTCTTAATCTAGCCGATTTTACCCTTTCTTTCCGGGGCCAAAAGATCGAATTGACGAAAAATGAGCACAGGATTCTCCACACCTTATTTTTCAATCAAGGTGCTGTCGTGAGCAGGGAAAAATTAATGGCCGCCCTGTGGGAAACGGACAGCTACATTGATGAAAACACGTTGAGTGTCAATATTGCCAGGCTGCGCCGCAAACTGGCCACGTTGGGCCTTAAAGACTTTATTCTGACCGAAATCGGCGCAGGCTACAGGGTTCAGCCATGAAACAAATTCTGGCGGCCTACATCAAAAAACACAAAAACTACCTGTACTTATCGGCCCTATTCCTTGCGATTTTCGCCAGCATATTTTACCTATATAATTTACCCCTGCAAGCGGTGCTTTACGGAGCACTGCTCTGCTCGTTCACCGCCTTGGTGGCGGCGGGATTCTCCTTTGCCCGTTTTTCGCGGCGCCATAGACAGCTGCACCGCCTAAAAAAGGAGATCACCCTTACCCTCGAACACCTGCCAGAACCGGCCCATGCCTTGGAAGGGCTGTACCTAGAACTGCTGCACATCCTCTTTGCGGAACAGGCGCTTTTTAAGTCCGATGCGGAACAAAAACGGGCTGGACTGCAAAATTATTATACTCTCTGGGCCCACCAAATCAAGACACCCATCGCGGCCATGAGCCTGCTTTTGCAAAACAACCCCGGCCACATCAATGCTGAACTCGAAGCGGAACTTTTTAAAATTGAACGCTGCGTGGAAATGGTCCTGCACTACCTGCGCATCGAAAGCCCTTCTTCCGATTTTGTTTTTCAATACTATAAGCTGGACAACCTGGTACGACCCATCATTCGCAGGTATGCCAAGCTGTTCATCCACAAAAAAATCAGTTTAAAAATGGACAATCTCGAAATTGAGATCCTCACAGATGCCAAATGGCTGTCCTTCGCCTTAGAACAGATTCTTTCCAACGCCTTGAAATACACGGAGGCGGGCCGCATCACAATAAAGCTGGAGCAAGTGCCCGGACAGGGCCTTTCACTGGCCATTGCCGATACGGGCTGCGGCATTCACCCGGAAGATCTGCCCCGCATCTTTGAAAAAGGGTTTACCGGCTTTAGGGGCCGGGTGGAACAAAAGTCAACCGGTATCGGCTTGTATCTGAGTAAATTAGTCCTAGATAGGCTCGGCCACCCCATGACGGTGGACTCGGTGTTGGGCAAAGGCACCGCGTTTAAAATTGGTTTACAGCGCTCCCCGCTTGCCGACCGAATGAACGATTCTTACCAGAATGTAAGTTTACTGCAGGAGATGTAAGCTAAATCGATGGCGCCCCGTTTTACCGCTTGTTAGACTAAGCTTAGATAGATTGGGGGGTTCAGCAATGCCAATTTTACAAGTGTGCAATCTCAAAAAGGTTTATACTACCCGGTTTGGGGCTAGTAGGGTGCAAGCGCTGGCCGATGTTTCTTTTAGTGTGAAAAAAGGGGAATTTGTGGCTATTATGGGCGAATCGGGTTCGGGCAAAACAACGCTGCTGAACATTTTAGCAGCCCTGGATCAGCCCACGAGCGGAGCGGTTTTTTTGGACGGGAAGAACTTGGCCCAAATTGGGGAAAAAGAAATCTCCGCTTTCCGCCGCAATAACCTCGGTTTCGTCTTCCAAGATTTCAACCTCTTAGATACGTTTTCGATTCAAGATAATATCTTCCTGCCCCTCGTTTTGGCGGGAAAGGCCTATGAGGAGATGAACGAACGGCTGCAGCCCATTGCCAAACAGCTGGGCATTACACCGATTTTGAATAAATACCCCTATGAGGTATCGGGGGGCGAAAAACAAAGGGCAGCGATTGCCCGGGCCCTGATCACCGAACCGCGGTTGATCTTGGCCGATGAACCCACAGGGGCCTTAGACTCACGCTCTACCACTTCGCTGCTTAGGCTCTTTACTGAAATCAACGCCAGAGGACAGACGATCCTGATGGTGACACACAGCATCAGCGCCGCCAGCCACGGCCAACGGGTGCTCTTTATTAAGGATGGCAAGGTTTTCCACCAGCTCTACCGGGGGACACTCTCAACCCCGGAAATGTACAGGCGCATTAGTGATACTTTAACAGCAATCGCGACAGGTGGTGAATCGGGTGCCTAGATTTTTCTATCAAAGACTGGCCCTGACCAATCTAAAGAATAACAGGCTGACTTACCAAGCCTATTTAACAACCTGCACGGTCATGATCGCCCTGTTTTACATCTTGACCGCCATCTCCTCCACCCCGGCCTTAGACCGAATCGGGGGTGCTGCGCAGTTGAAGACCCTGCTGTTTTTGGGCCTGATCGTTATGGCGATTTTTGCAGCCGTTTTTCTTCTGTACACGAACAGTTTTTTGATCAAAAGGCGCACAAAGGAATTAGGGCTGTTTAATATTTTGGGTATGGAAAAACGGCACCTGGCCAAGATCATGTTTTGGGAAACCGTTTTCAGTGCCCTGATCTGCTTGGGCTTGGGCCTAATGGGCGGGCTCGTCTTTACCAGGCTCATGTTTTTGCTTCTGCTCAAGCTGATCTCTTTTGAAGTAGTGCTTACTTTTCAGTTTTCCCCGGTGCCTCTGCAGATTTGCCTGCTGTTTTTCGTCCCTATCTTCCTTGTATCGCTCCTTTATAATCTGGCCCGAGTGCAATTGGCCAAACCGATTAATCTGCTGCGGGCGGAACAATTCGGTGAAAGAGAACCGAAAACCCGGTGGCTGTTAACTCTGATCGGATTCGCTTCGTTGACGTCAGGCTATTACCTGGCCCAGAAAGTCACGGCGCCCTTAGAAGCGCTGAATGCATTTTTCGTCGCAGTACTCCTAGTCATGCTGGGTACCTACTGCCTATTCACAACGGGCAGCGTTGCAGTTTTAAAACTGTTGAAACGCAGCAAGAAATATTATTATAGGCGGGGCAATTTCACCGCCATTGCGGGCCTCATGTTCCGTATGAAGGAAAACGCGGTGGGCCTGGCCAATGTCTGCATCCTTTCCACCGCGGTGTTGGTCACTCTTTCCACAACTGTGTCCCTTTATCTGGGTGTGGAAGACCAACTGCGCGCCCACTTTCCCCGGCAAATCGAAGTAAGGGCCGCCGCGGCGGAAGGCGAGATCATGCGCCGGCGCATCGCCCCCATTTTGGAAGATTCGGCCGGTGCAATACACAGTGTGGCGGATTACCGCTCGCTTGTGGTCCCCATAACCCGGCAGGAAAGCGAGTTTACTGTAAACCGGGAATACCTCGATGATTTTTCCGGCCGTCTCGGTTTTATGATCTTCCTCCCACAGCAGGACTATGCAAAAATGGTAGGTAAAACACCGGGCCTGGGACAAGGACAAGTGCTCGTTCTATCCAGAACAGAATACCCTTTCACGAAGCTCTCCGTTTTAGGTTCTACATTCACAGTGGCGGATCAGGCTTTGGCGGCCATACCCGGCCAGGCACACCTATTTTTGGACAGCTATATTTCCTCTTATTACTATGTGGTAGTGGAGGATATGGGTGTCATGGAAAAACTGCTATTAGCGCAAAGGCAGGCTCTGCAAGAAAAAGCGAGCGAATTCAGTTATTACCTTGGTTTTGATCTAAACGGGACAGACGCTGATGAATTAGCGCTCTACACAGATATTAGAGCTGCTCTCACCGGCCTGTCCTGCACCGTAAGTTCGCGGGCCGCGGAGAGGGATACTTTTTACCAGCTCTACGGAGGCTTATTCTTCGTGGGCATTTTCCTGGGGGCCCTATTTTTAATGGGCACGGTATTGATTATTTATTACAAACAAATTACGGAAGGTTTTGCGGATCAAAAACGCTTCACCATCATGCAGCAGGTGGGCATGGGCGCCGAAGAGGTAAGAAAGACAATCCGTAGCCAAGTGCGAATCGTTTTCTTCATACCCCTGACAGCGGCGGGAATTCATATTCTATTCGCTTTCAAGATGGTTGCTAAAATGCTGGCCGTTTTTAATCTTACCAATACAGCCCTGTTTGCTGTGTCCACTTTAGGCATTTTCCTTATTTTTGCCCTTGGCTATCTGTTTGTCTATACTTCCACCGCTAAGGTGTATTACAAAATTGTGCGTATTTAGCAGCCTAAAATCCGGGAAAAATGGGCTCGCTAAATTTTTAGCATTGAAATGTTAGAATTTGTCGGTTATAATATTATCAATGTTTGTGCCAAATAATTTTTCTTACTTTAGATCAGCTTCACCTCTTCATTCGAATTCATGCCCAGCAATATAATAGACAATAATAATATTCCCAGCTCGGATCGGGCGGAATCGTCCCAGTACAAACATTTTTCGGACCGGTATTTTTTACGAATCTACTTGTGAAAAAAGTAGCTAATGGCTAGGGACTGATGTGCTGTGCAAAACAAAAATTTTCCCCAACAAAAACATTTCCTCCTGTCGGAGTACTTAATCATCGCCATGCTGGCCGCCATGGGCTTGGCCGCCAAAGTTGTCATCGTGCCGCTGGCCCACCTGATTACCGGACCCCTTTTTATTCCCGGCGGCGTACTCGCGGGAGGATTTTTTATGCTGTTTTTGCTGTTGGCCGCGGCCATAACGCAAAAACGGGGTGCGGCCCTGTTGGTATCACTTATTCAGGCTGTACTGGTCACGATCAGCGGCACTTTTGGCTCCCACGGGGCGGCTAGCCTATTTACATATAGCGCGGCCGGCATCGGCGCGGAGCTTGTTTTTTTGTTGAGCGGCCATAGGGGATGCTGCGCCCCCTGCTGTTTTTTGGGGGGGATGGCGGCTAATTTAGCCGGAACACTGGCGGTTAATCTAGCCATTTTCAAGCTGCCGCCCATACCGCTCTTGCTTTCTTTAAGTGTAGCGGCCCTTTCAGGTGGGCTCGGGGGGCTGATTGCTAACGCCGTTGCTAAGAAACTGCGGAAAGAACTTGAATCAAGGGAGTTGACGGAATGAAAACAACCACTACAACGAACAAAGGCAGAATTGGAATTATCATTACCGTATCGCTGTTGCTAACCGCCATCGCCGGATTTGCCTATCTCAATGCGGGCAGTGTGGCTGCCTTGAAAGAGCTGGAGATGGAGGCCGAATTTTTACTGACCGCCGGCGAGCGGGAGATCACCATCGGTATGGGGGATATCTTGGCCTTGGAACCGGTTGAATTTGAAACAACGATGCGCACCAGCACCACCGGCGCCACCCCGGTCACTTTCACCGGCGTGGAATTAAGCAAAGTGCTGGAAAAATACGCCGTGGCTGTAAGCCCCAAAACCACAATTCAAGTCATTGCCCTTGATGGCTACACTAGTGCCCTCACAGGTGAAGAGATCTTGGCACCGGAAAACATTTACTTATGCATTGCCATGGATGGTGAAGCGTTAAAACCCCGCAGCGAAGGGGGCTGCGGGCCCTATTATCTAGTAATCCGCACGGCGGAATTTGCCCAGCGCTGGTGCAAATGTGTTGGAGGAATAGTCATTAAATGATGGCACTGCAGGGCCGAGACATCACCTTCCGCTACCACCGCGGGCCCCTACTGCTAGATCACGTGAACATAGAGGTACGAGCGGGCCAATGCGTAGGGCTGATAGGCCCCTCCGGCTGCGGCAAGACAACTCTATGCCATATTTTAGCCGGCATCATCCCCCGCTCCATTCCGGCGCGGGTAACTGGGAAAGTGCTCGTTTGCGGCACCGAACTCAGCGAATTGTCCCCGGCCGCCTTGGTGCAGAAAATCGGTGTTGTCTTCCAGGATCCTGATGCGCAGCTGTTTTCCCCCACTGTGGAGGATGAAATAGCTTTCGGCCCGGAAAACATCTGCCTGCCCAGGGACGAAATAGAACAGCGGATTGGTGAAGCCCTGGCCGCGGTGGGTATGGGCCCGTTCCGCAAGGCGGAAACGGAAACCCTTTCCCAGGGGCAAAAACAGCTGATCGCGCTGGGGGCGGTGCTTGCCCTTCGGCCGCAGATTCTAATCTGTGATGAGGTGTTTTCCCAACTGGACACGGCTGCAGCCCACTTGGTCCAAAGCGTAATCAGGGCTGAAAAGCGGAAAGGCCGGGCAGTGTTATTGGTCGCCCACGATGAACAGGATTTGGCCGGCGCGGATCGCGTTTTCGCCCTTCAGGCGGGCCAACTGCGGGAGGTATATTTATGACCGCGGCCGTTGTGATTACAGATCTTAAGTACACTTACGCGCAAAGCGGGTTCACCCTGCTCTGCCCGGAGTTGCATTTGCCGGCGGCCGAAATAACGGTCATCACCGGGCCCAACGGCAGCGGGAAAACAACCCTTTCTAAGCTGATCTGCGGTATTTTACAGCCCCACCGGGGCGAAGTTCGCATCTTTGGCACTGCCGCCCGCGGACTTTCCTTGGGCGAAATCGGCTGCCGAATAGGTTACCTGTTCCAAAACCCCGCGCAGCAGCTTGTCACCGCCAGTGTCTGGCAGGAAATGACTTTCGCGGAGCAGCTGCTGGAAAAAGATTTGGCTCAAGCAGCCACACGGGCAGAGGCCCTTTTAGAGCGTTTTGGTTTAGCCGCTTTAGCCCATCGCGGTGTGCACCGGCTCAGCCGCGGAGAAAAACAAAGGCTGGCGCTGTGCACTATTCTAATGAACGGGGCGCGCTATTTTGTGCTGGACGAACCGACCGTAGGGCTTGATCGGGCTAACCGGCAGCTGTTATACGAAATTTTAGACGAGCTGCGGCAGGCGGGCAAAGGCTGCGCCATCATTTCGCATTCGCCTGAGCTGCACGACCGCTACCGCGCCAACATGATTAGGCTCAAAGGGGGAAGGGTACTGCGATGAAACACGCCGATCCCCGTGTCAAACTGCTGTGGGCCATCTTATGTACCGGCGCTGCCCTTTTATTTGTGCGGCCCGTCTGGATGCTGGGCGCCTGCTTGTTTGCAGTGGGAGGGACACTGCTTTTCGGGGCCCGATTCGACTTGCTTTTGCGGCGTTTGCAGGGCCTAATACCTTTTTTGCTGCTGCTTGCCGTACTGCAGATCGCCTTTACCCGCTCCGGGACCCCCCTACTTACCCTAGCGGGAAAAGTGGCGGTAACTACTGACGGGCTCAGCCGGGCGCTCAATACCGCGCTGCGTTTCTTGGCCCTTTTGAGTGCCGCGGCGGTAATGGCGGCAGAAAGTAATCGCAGGGTGATCGCGGCCTTAAACAAAATGGGCCTGCCCTATTTATTTTGCTTCCTGCTCCTTACCGCCCTGCGGTTTATTCCCTTTTTTGGCAGGGCTTTCCAAGACGCCCTGACCGCGCTGCAGCTCAGGGGCGTACAGCCGGACAAATTGCCCGTAAAAAAGAGGATTCTTTTATACCGGGAATTGGTCCTGCCCATTGTAACGGATACGGTGTACCGGGCCGAAACGTTAGCAGTGGCTATGCAGGCCAGGGGCTTTGGCGCCCTACCTGAAAGAACATCCTATTTGGCGGTATCAATGTCGGCCGCCGATTGGCTTTTGACCGCGGCACTGCTTGCACTGGGCGGCGGCGCCTTAAGATTTTACTACTTGTAACAAACATCTCGACACTACGTTTGGCCAAGGAGGCCTATTATGAAAGCGATCGCAGTCATAGGCACTTCCGATTCGGGGAAAACAGCCGTTTGCGAAACGATTATTCGCACCCTAAGAGCCCGGGGTTATACTGTGGGATCGGTAAAGGAAATACATCACGCCGGTTTCGCCCTCGATTCCGACCCCACCGAAGATACGGGGCGCCACCGCGCCGCAGGCTCGCAGCTGGTTACGGCAAGAGCGGTACACGAAACGGATATTCTTTACCCTTCTAAACTGCCCGTGCCGGAAATTTTGCGCCATTACGACCATGACTATGTAATCTTAGAAGGCGTCTCTGATTGCAATGTGCCCCGCATTCTCACCGCCCACAGCATTGAAGAAGTGCAAGAACGGGCAGATGGGCGAAACATTGCCGTTTCGGGGATTTTGGCTGACACCGGCCTGAAAGATTGGCAGGGCCTGCCCGTTTTCAACGCCCTAAGAGAGCCGGAGGCATTAGCGGACTTCGTGGAAGAGAGGGCCTTTGCACCCCTTCCCTGCTTTGCGCCCGATTGCTGCTCGCTCTGCGGGTACAGCTGCAGGCAGCTGACGGAGCTGATCGCTCGGCAAGAAGCCAAGCGCGAAGATTGCCTGCTGTGGCAGGCTGCCACAGAGCTGTTGATCAATGATACCCCCGTGCCCATGGTGCCTTTTGTACAGAATATTCTGCGCAACGCGGTCTTGGGGGTTGTACAGGAATTGGAGGGCCATCAAGAACACGGCACAATAGAAGTTCGGGTGAAGTTGTGAAATTCCACTCTAAAAAAAACGAGGTGTACTTAAAAAACGGGATAGTAGTCAAATGCCACAGCTGCCAAAAGGGGCTGCGGCGAGAAGCGGCGGCGCTGAGAACACTCCATGCCGCGGGCTTGGCTGTACCCAGGCTTTTGCGGTGTACTGAGCACTGCTTATTTTTAGAGTATATTGCCGGCACTACTTATGCCGATCTGAGTGAGGCCATTACTTTCCGGGAAGCGGCAGCTTTAGCACACTGGCTGGCGGCCTACCACCGCCTCACAAATGAACTGCGGGGAGATGTTAACCTGCGCAATTTTCTCTGGACCGGCACCGAATGTTTCGGGGTAGATTTTGAAGATCCGCCGGCAGTGGGAGACCAAGAAACGGACCAGGGCCGAATCATCGCCTTTGCCGCGACCTATGATCCCCCGTTTTCTGCAAACAAAATAAGATGTGCCGAGTTTTTTCTGCAAGCTTTTCTGCAAACGGGAGGTGAGCAAGACAAAATACGCAGCGCCTACCTGCAAGAAATCACGGCCATACAGCAAAGGAGAGGCCCAATGCCTTGGCAGACACAAAGCGCCGCTTCCTTTTTTGCCGAGATTGAAGGCAGGCTTTAACAAAACATCTGGAGGTGTGTACTGAAATGATCGTCAATGAAAACGATGTCCTCACCCAAGCCGCGGCAATTGCGGCCGAATGGAAAGATCGCCCGGGCGCGCTTCTTTCCGTACTGCACGAGGTGCAGGCCGTCGCGGGCAATGCCCTTTCCCAAGCAGTCGCGGAAGTGATTTCCAGGGAAATGCGCCTGCCCCTATCGCAAGTTTATAATGCTGCCACTTTCTATTCGTTTTTCTCCACTGAAAAACGCGGTGAAGTGATCATTCGCCTGTGCAAAAGCGCTCCTTGCCATATCAACGGAAGCGGCAATATCTTGCAGGCTTTCGAACGGACTTTAGGGGTTCAGGCGGGGCAAACCACCCCGGACGGCAGATTTACGCTGGAAACATGCGAATGCATCGGGGCCTGTGATGTATCGCCGGCGGCCTTGATTGACGGCACTGTTTACGGCAATCTTACACCTGCAAAGGTGGAAGAGTTGGTTAAGACACTGGGAAAAAAGGAGTGAAATCATGGAAGAAATGCGAGTAGTTCTCCGGGGAATGGGCGAGATTCTTCCCACCAGTTCCCGGGAGTATGTGAAAATCGGCGGCTATGAGGGCCTAAGAAATGCTGTGCAAAATAGGGACACAATCATCGCCACCGTGAAAGAATCCGGACTGCGCGGACGAGGCGGCGCCGGTTTCCCCGCGGGGGTGAAACTATCTTTTACAGCCGACACCCCGGCCGAGCAAAAATACATCGTCTGCAATGCGGACGAAGGGGAGCCCGGCACAAATAAAGACCGGGTCATAATGGAAAATGTCCCCCACCGCCTTTTAGAAGGTATGGCCATTGCGGGCGCGGCGGTTGGCGCCACCAAGGGCTACATTTACTTGCGGGCCGAATACCCTTACGTGGCCGAAATTTTGCAGGCGGCCATTACCGATGCCCGGGAAAACGGTTTTCTCGGCTGCGACATCTTCAACAGCGGCATCGATTTCGATGTGGAACTCTTTATTGGCGCCGGCGCCTACGTGTGCGGCGAAGAGACAGCCCTTTTAGAATCAATGGAAGGTAAACGGGGCGAACCCCGCGTTAAACCGCCCTATCCGGGTGTGGCAGGACTGTGGGGCAAACCAACCGTTGTCAATAACGTGGAAACTCTGGCCAGCCTACCCCCTATTTTGGTTAACGGCGGCAGCTGGTATAAGGCTATAGGCTCCAAAACATGCCCGGGCACGAAACTGTTTACGCTGAGCGGCAATATTAAAAATCCGGGTGTTTATGAATTTCCCACCGGCGTCACGATCCGCAGCCTTTTTGAAAAAGTGGGCGGCGGCTGCCCCGATGGAAAAAATCTATACGCGGTGCAAACAGGCGGTGCCTCGGGCAATATTATCCCCGCCTCCCTGCTCGATACGGAAATGGCCATAGATACCTGCGCAGAGGCGGGTGCCACCTTTGGAGCGGGCGACTTGATGTTTATTGCGGAAGGCGTCTGTTTACTGGACGTTTTAGAAAACCTGTTGGAATTCTTCGAGCACGAATCGTGCGGAAAATGCACGCCGTGCAGAGAAGGTACTTCCCAGCTATTGGATTTAGTACGGAGGTTCAAGCATAACACCGCCCGCAGCGGCGATTTGGAATTGCTGGTGGAACTGGCCAACTTCAAAGCAGAAGGCAGCCTGTGCGGCCTGGGCCAGGCATCACCCAATCCCGTCTTATCAACTGTGCGCTTTTTTCCCGAACTTTTTGCGGTAAAAAGCGCTTCTCAAGGGAGGCTTGCTAATGTATAAGGTTACTATTGACGGCCGAACGCTAAACGTAAAAGAAGGCACTACAATCCTGGCGGCCTGCGAACAACTGGGAATTAAAATCCCCACGCTCTGCCACCTCAACCATCTCGATCCCTCCGGCTCCTGCCGCATCTGCGTGGTGGAGGTCAAGGGTGTGCAGGCGCTGCAGATTTCCTGCGCCACCCCCTGTTGGGACGGCATGGAAGTAACGACCATGAACGAGAGGATCTACAAATTCAGACGCATGATTGTGGAGCTAATGCTGGCCAACCATGACATCGACTGTTTCACCTGCCCCGCCAATGGCAGATGTGAATTATATCAATTGGCACTGGATTACGGAGTTGAGCAGTCCCGTTTTGCAAAAGTCAAAGAGACGGGCACCAAAGATGAGTCCAGTGATTTCTTGAACTATGATCCTTCCAAGTGCATTCTCTGCCGCCGCTGCGTGCGCGTCTGTCATGAACTGCAGAGCAGCAAGGTGCTGAGCCTCAAGGGCCGGGGCATTGATACAAAAGTGGGCATGCCCTACGATCAGCTCTTTAAAGACTACGACTGCGTATCCTGCGGCAACTGCGCCTCTGTCTGCCCCACCGGTGCTTTAACGACCAAGGAAAGCAAGGCTTACCGGGAATGGGAAATCACCCGTACCCGCACCACCTGCCCTTACTGCGGCGTGGGCTGCCAGATGGATCTCTTGGTCAAAAACGGCAAGATTGTGGGAGTGGAACCGGCGGAAGGACACACCAATCCCAGTATCTTGTGCGTCAAGGGCAAATTTGCCTATCATTTCATCGATCACCCCGAGCGGCTCACAACGCCCTTAATTCGGAAGAACGGGGCCTTAACGCCGGCCGGCTGGGACGAAGCGCTTGATTATGTTGCGGACGGAATCAAAAGAATCAGAAAGGAGAGCGGCGCAGAAGCAATCGCCGGCTTCGCCTCGGGCCGAGCCAGTAACGAAGATACCTACGTCTTCCAAAAAATGATGCGAGCCGCTATTGGCAGCAATAGCGTAGATAACTGCGCCCGTGTTTGACACGCTCCCACAGTGGCTGGTCTAGCCACTACGTTAGGCAGCGGAGCAATGACAAACTCAGTGACGGAAGTTTTAGACGCCGATGTCGTCTTTATTATCGGCTCTAATCCCACTGAAGCACACCCGGTAATCGGAGCCCATATTCGCCGGGCCAGAGATCGGGGTGCTAAATTGGTTGTGGTCGACCCGAGGGTAATCGAATTAGCGGAAGAAGCCGAAGTTCACCTGCAGATTAAGGCGGGGACCAACATTGCCCTCTTAAACGGCTTGATGAATGTCATCATTAACAAAGGTTGGCACGATCAAAAATACGTTGAAAACCGCACAGAAGGGTTCGAAGAACTAAAAGAAATCGTGCAGCGGTACACACCGGAAAAAGTCGCGGACATCTGCGGCATAAAGCCGGAAGATCTGGTGGAAGCGGCTCGACTGTATGCCACCGCGGACAAGGCACCCATCTTTTACTGCTTGGGGGTTACGGAACATTCCACCGGTACCGCCGGCGTCATGTCCGTCGCCAATCTTGCTCTGCTCTGCGGTAAAGTGGGCAAATACGCCTGCGGCGTCAACCCCTTAAGGGGCCAAAACAACGTACAGGGCGCCTGTGACATGGGCTGCCTGCCCACTGATTATGTGGGTTATCAAAAGGTGCTCAATGAAGATTCCCGGGCCAAATTCGAAAAGGCTTGGGGGGCGAAACTCCCCGCCAAACCGGGCTTGACCAGTACTGAAGCGTTGACCGCCGCCGGGCGGGGCGAAGTGCGCTGCCTATACATCATGGGTGAAAACCCCATGGTAAGCGATCCCAACCTAACCCATGTGCAGCACGCTTTAGAGACCTGTGATTTCGTGATTGTCCAGGATCTGTTCCTCACTGAAACGGCACAATTGGCCGATGTGGTCCTGCCCGCGACGTGCTACGCGGAAAAAGACGGTACATTCACCAACACTGAACGCAGAGTGCAGCGGATCCGTAAAGCGGTTGAGGGGCCGGGCGAGGCCCGAGATGACTGGGCCATAATTTCGGAAGTCATGCGCAGGCTCGGTTACGAAAACACATTCAGATCCGCGGCGGAAGTAATGGATGAAATAGCAGCTTTAGCGCCTTCTTACGGCGGGTACAGTTATGAACGCCTAGAAAGGGAACAGCCCCAGTGGCCCTGCCCGAATCAGGAGCACGCCGGCACCCCCATTTTACATGTGGGCAAATTCTCCCGGGGCGAACGGGCCTTGTTTAAACCATCGGACTATGTGCCTTCGGCGGAACTGCCCGACGAAGAATATCCGCTGATCTTTTCTACCGGCAGAATCCTGTACCAATACCACACCAGGACCATGACCGGTAAAACGGAAGCGATCAACCGTGTTGCGGGCCGGGCTTTTGTGGAAATTAATCCGGCTGATGCGGCCAAACATGACATTGCGGACGGCGGTAGGGTGAAGATAGCTTCCCGCCGAGCTGAAATTGAGGCCGATGCTCGCGTCACGGAGCGAGTACCGGAGGGTATGCTCTACATGCCCTTCCACTACGCGGATGGGGCTGCCAACTGGCTGACCAGCAGCGAAGTTGATCCCATTACCAAAACTCCCGAATACAAAGTCTGCGCCGCCAAAATTGCCAAGGCAGCGGTACAAGTTGGAGAGGCAAAAAAGACAGCGGAAGTTGCGGCGGCCGCTGAGCCTAACGGCAAAAAATGAGATTTATAAGTGCAGTAATCCTGGCGGGTGGGCAATCCACCCGCATGGGATTTGATAAGCAGCTCTTGCAGCAAGAGGGCTCAAGCATTGTGGGCCACCAAATTGCCGTTCTGTCCGCCTATTTCAGCGACATAATGGTGGCCAGCCCCACCCCCGAATTGTATGCATGCCTGCCGGTGCGAGTGATCGAGGATATCCACACCGGAATAGGCCCGTTGGGCGGCATTCATGCCGCGCTGACAAAGGCTCGGGGTGATGCGGTCTTTGTCCTAGCCTGCGACATGCCCTATCCGGAGCCCCTTTACATTGAATACATGATGCAGCGGCTCAGAAACTCGGCGGCGGCCGGCGAAAACCGCAATGCCTGCCTAACCGAAAGGGGAGGCTTCTTGGAAACAATGCACGCCTTCTACTGCCGTTCAGCGCTGCTTATTTTAGGACAGGAGCTGGCCCGGGGGAATTATTCTGTGCAGCGTTTCGCACGGATAATCAACAGCTTGATAATCGCTGAGGCTGAAGCGAAACCTCTTGTCCCGGGCTGGCGGGCCTTTACAAATTTGAATACGCCTGAAGATTACAGGCGGTTCCGCGTGGGGGGCTGCTGCCATGCAGATCATCAAGGAGTATGAAATCGTAAAAATCCAAACAGACTTGGCCCGCTCACTGCGGGATTTAGTAATTGTGGAATTTGCCCTCAGACTAAAAGTAAATGGCCGCAACCACACCAATTTTTTGTGCACACCCAACAACCTCAAAGAGTTGGTCTGCGGCCATCTTTTTTCTGAGGGCATCATTCAAAGCAAGGCGGAACTTACAGAGCTTATAATTAAAGAAGATCTGGCGGAAGCGATTGTGGCTCCTCAGATGAAAAAACGCCCTGCCCGCGCCCCGTACCGCCTGGCGGCCCCTGACCTTTTCGCGGCGCTCGAAGCTTTTAACGAGCAAGCGGTTCTTTTTCGCCAAACGGGCGGGACGCACGGCTGCGCCATCTGCCGAGGGCGCGAAGTTCATTGTTTTCTGGAGGATATGGGCCGCCATAATGCAATAGATAAGGCTTTGGGACACGCCCTTTTGGCAGGCATCGATTTGGAACAAGCCTATCTGATTACCAGCGGCAGGGTTTCGGAGCAGATAATCAGAAAAGCCTTAAACAGCGGGCTGCCCCTGATCGTTTCCCAGGCTGCCCCCACCCACCGGGCGGTGGAGTTAGCCCGCCAAGAAAACTTAACGCTGTGTGGTTTTGCCCGGGGCCGGCGCTTAAACATTTACAGCGCCGCAAAACGAATAACACTGTGAGCACAAATCGTGAGTATAAATCGCAGGGAGGATTTAGCAATGGAGGATACGGGTTATCCGCAAAACAAAATTCTGTATGATTTTTTCCTAGCCGTTTCTTTGCTGTTCATAATCGTCTCATTTTTTGTCGGGCCCACAGCTGATCTGCTGCCCGGATTTTGGCGCATTCAAACGAGTGCCCAGGTACTGACAACAGACGCCTGTGCAGTGGGGGGCCTAAACGGGGCCATGCTCAACAGCGGCCTTTTAGGTTTACTGGCCTGGGCCCTGATGCGTTTTTCCGGGGCCCCCGCCACCAACACCTCAATGGGTGCTTTTTTCCTGACACTGGGTTTCTCCTTTTTCGGCAAAAACTGCTTGAATATCTGGCCCATCGTGCTGGGCACCTTTTTTTACGCCCGCCTGAAAAAAGAAGGCTTCGGCAAACACGTCAATATGTCCTTGTTTGCCTGCTCTTTGGCGCCCTTTGTAAGTGAGGCACTCTTCAACCGCAATCTCGATTACCCGCTGTGGCTGGGTATTATTGCCGCGCTGGCCATCGGGAACCTAATCGGCCTCATCTTTCCGGTGATTACCGCCCATGCAGTCAACGTACATAAGGGGCACAACCTCTTTAACGCCGGGGTGTCCGCGGGCTTTTTGGCCTTCCTCTTATTTACCGTCTATAAAACACTGCTGCTGCGGCCGCTCGGTTTGGAACAGGCCTACACTTTAAACAGCATCCTATCAGAGGGTTTTCCCTTGTTTTTTTCCATCCTGTTCGGTGCGATCTTTATTGCGGCAATCCTGGCCGGTTTTCTTTTGAACGGCAAGAGTTTCGCCGGTTACCGCAACCTCCTGCGGCGCAGCGGTTTTAAGACCGATTTCGTCTCCTCCGACGGGGTTCCCAATGTACTGATCAATTTTGGCGTGCTGGGTTTTTGCTGCTTGGCCTATTTCCACTTGGGCGGTGCCCCCTTTACCGGCCCCACTGTGGGTGCTTTTCTCTGTATCTTGTGCTGGGCGGGCACCGGTTCACACCCCCTCAACGTAATCCCGATCATGCTCGGCTATTGGCTCATCTCGCTGCCGGCTGCCTGGAATCTGAGCACGCAGGCCATCGCGGTCGCCTTTTGCTTCGCCACAGGGCTATCACCCATCAGCGGCCGCTGGGGCTGGTGGTGGGGCATCGCGGCAGGCGCTTTGCATTCCTGCATTGCCTGCTATACTCCGGCCATTTATGGGGGTTTCAACATTTACAACGGCGGTTTTGTCTCGGGGCTGGTGGCCTTAGTCCTGATTCCTGTATTAGAGGCCTTCTTTCGAGAAGTACCCGCTAAACCGAGTCTAGGCGGGCGGCACAGCAAGAACGTGGCCCACTAGGCATGCTCCTCTGTTGCCTCAATGTTAATTTTGCTTTATAATATTGATGTACGGGACAAGGGGTGTGGGAAAAATGAAAACAGAACTGAAGAGGCCGGCTTTACAACAAATTGAGGCGGTCTTTAGCACCGCCCGCGCCGAAGGGCGCCGGGTCCTTTATGAGTTCGAAGTCTATCAGATTCTTAACGTAATAGGCCTGGCTACCCCCCGTTATTTCTTCTGTGAACGGGCGGGGCAGATCGGTACTCAAACGCTGGCGGGCTGGGGTGATAAACTGGTAATCAAGGTCGTCTCCCCCCAGATAGCCCATAAACAAAAGCTGGGCGGAGTCAAGATACTAGAAAATCGGCACAAAGAGCAACTGCCCGCACTGCTGGACGCCATGAAAGAAGAAGTCCTGGCCCATTTTCCCCGGGATCAACGGCCCGAGATTAAGGGTTTTCTCTTGGTCGAATTTATCCCCTACAGCCCCGCCCTTGGCAATGAAACAATGCTGGGTTTTAGGCAGGACCGCGAATTTGGGCCCGTTGTCCTAATCAGCAAGGGGGGCAGTGATGCGGAGTTCTTTGCCAGCCACTACGATCCCGCTAACCTTATGCTTCCGCCCCTGAGTACCTCGCAAAGCAAGAAACAGGTGGAAGCACTGCACATCGCCAAAAAATTTAAGGCGCAGAACCAAGCCCGGGCCGTTCCCCTGCTGGCCGATGCCTTGGGCAAAATCAGTGCCTTGGCCAATCAGTGCCCGGCCATTGCCGCTTTGGACATAAACCCCTTTGTCTTAACGGGGAACGATAAGCTGGTGGCCATTGACGGTTACGGCGAGCTGGCCGAACCGCAAAAGGGGCCGACCGCTAAACCCACTGTGAATACACGTAATTTGGCCATGTTTTTTGAGCCCGAGAGTATCGCGGTAATCGGAGTCTCGGCCGATCTTTCCCGCCAAAACGTGGCCAGAGAAATCGCCACGCTCCTGCACGATCTGGGCCGCAAACAATTGTATTTAGTTAACCCCCGCGGCGGGGCGGTGGCCATTGGCGGAGTGAAATATCCCCTTTATAAAAGTTTAAACGACATTCCCCAACCTATTGATTTAGCGGTCTATGCCGCCCCGGCCGGAAGTATTGCACCTTTTTTGTCGGAAGCGGGCGAGAGGGCCAAAGCGGCAATCATCATCTCCGGGATCCCGGCCGGGCAGGACTATGCTCAATTTGTGCGGGAACTGGACGAAATAGAGCGGTCAGATTTGCGGGTTATGGGTCCCAATTGTATGGGTGTTTACAGTGCCCCCACCGCCACAAGCGCCGGAATAAACACGCTATTTATTGAAGGGGAAAGACTGCAGATCAAAGGGGGTAAACGGGCCAATACCGCCCTTTTGACCCAAAGCGGGGCCTTGGGCCTGACCGCCCTGGACAGCCTGGAGGAAAGCGGCATTTTCCAAACGGTCGTAAGTTTCGGCAATCAATACGATGTTAAAATCACCGATCTTGTCGCCCATTTTGCCCATGATCCGGGCACTGCCCTAATTTCCCTTTATCTGGAGGGATTTGCACCCGGCGAAGGACGTTTATTCTTTGAATTGGCCGAAAGCATCGCCAAGCCCATCCTCGCTTATAAAGCGGGGCGCACCGAAGCGGGTGCAAAGGCAGCCGCCTCACATACCGCGGCCATGAGCGGCGACTACGAAGTCTTTCGTGCCGCCTGCCTACAGGCGGGTGTTGTACTCGCAGAGGAGCTGGAGGACTTCTATCACCTTTTGCGGATCTTTGCCCTCCTAGCGGGCAAAAAACCGCGGGGCCTGCGCGCGGCGGGTGTTGTTAACGCCGGCTTTGAGGCGGCCGTTGCGGGCGATGCTCTGCACAAGCTCATTCCGGCGCGCCTCAGCGAGCAGACAATGGCCCATCTGGGCAGCATCGATCCCCACGGGCTGATCAACCTCTCTTCCCCTTTTATAGATGTGACGCCCATGGCCGATGATCAGACGTTCGCCGCCTATGTGCAAGCGCTGCTGGCGGACGAGAATACCGATTGTGTTTTTGTGGGTATCGTACCCCACTCCAATGCTCTAAAAAGCGTGCCGCGCACCTGCCGCGACGCGGACAGCTTAGCAAACCGCTTGGTGCAGTTATTTGCCCAAAGCGATAAACCGCTGGTGGCTTCGGTCAACGGAGGCCGCTTATATGATCCGTTTGCGGCCATAATGAAAGCGGGCGGAATTCCCGTCTATGGAAATATCCGCGCCGCCATCCACTCTTTAAATATCTATTTAGCCCATTTCCTTAAGCCAACACTTCGGTAAGGGCCGCAATAAACTGTTTGTTTTCTTGCGGTGTGCCCAAACTTACCCGCAGCCAAGTACCTTTGGCAGGCCTGACGATAATGCCCCGTCGCAGAAGTTCGTTAAAGACTTCTGCGCCGTCTTTTTTGGCATTAAACATGATGTGGTTGGCTTCTGTTTTTCCATATTCAATGCCCAGGCGGTCGAACTCACCGTATAAATGGTGTTTGCTTTTGCTGTTTTCCTCCACCGCGCGGGCCACAAACTGCTCATCGTCCAAGGCGGCTAAGGCCGCCATTTGTGTTAAATAGGTCACATTAAAAGGATTGCGGATTTTGTTCACCAAATCCAGAAGGGCCGGGTCGCCAAAGGCAAAACCAACCCTGAGGCCCGCTAAGCCATAAGCCTTGGAAAGGGTCTTGAGGATCAGCAGATTTTCGTATTCACGCAGGTAAGCAAGGCTGTTGTGGGGAAAATCCGGCGCGGTGGCGAACTCCTGATAGGCCTCATCATAGACTACGAGCGTTTCCGGGGAAACTGCGGCCAACAGATCCTCCAATTCCGTTCGGGATAAATACGAACCTGTGGGGTTATTGGGGTTACAGAGCCAGACCAGCCTTGTTTCGGGCGTTATGGCCCGCTTAAATGCGGCTGCATCGTAGGCCAAACCGCGCATGGGGACTATTTTTAACTCGGCACCCATCATCTGCGAGGTAGAAAGGTACCTAGGAAAGGTAACCTGCGCCAGAACCACTTCACTGCCCTGCTCAATGAAGGTTTTAGCAATAAGATCAAGCATTTCATCGGCGCCGCTGGTGGGCAGCACCATTTCGGGCCGCAGCCCATATTTTGCCGCGACTTTTTCCTTCAGCAGAGTGGCATTGCCGTCAGGGTAGCGGTTAATGTTATCCACAGCCCTAAGAATTGCTTCCCGCACCCGGGGCGAAAAACCGTAAGGGTTTTCGTTTGACGCCAGTTTGACCACTTGCTCCAGCCCCAGCTCCCTCCGCACATCTTCAACCGGTTTACCCGGCACATACGGTGAAATAACATCTAACTCTTTTCTGTACCTAACTCTCATAAGCAGCCCCCTTGTCAATTGTCCATAATTGATTAATTATGTTTAGGGCCGGTAAATCCTTTAAATTATTAGTTACGCAGTACCAACCTGAGCAGGCGGGCCAGATCCTCGCTGACAGCTGCCAGATCCTGTTTGGAGCGTTTTTTGGCTTCCGAAAAGGGAACGGCAACGCGGTTAATGCTGAAAATTGCGTCAATGCCGTGATCGTACATCTTCTCTGCACCAGCACCCACATCGCCCACAATGGCTATAACCGGAATCCCTTTTTTTCTTGCCCGCTGAGCAACACCAAAAGGGACCTTGCCATGCAGGGTTTGCCCGTCCAGTTTACCCTCGCCCGTAATGATCAGATCCGCATCTTCGACAGATTGCTCAAAGCGCACTTGTTCCAAAATGACGCTGATCCCGGATTTGATTTGGGCGGGGCTGAACGCCAAAAATGCGGTGCCTAAGCCCCCGGCCGCGCCCGCGCCGGGGTGAGCGGAGAAGTCTGCCCCCAACTGCTCCGCGAGCACGCGACTGTAGCGGCGCAAATTTTGATCCAAGCGGTGCACCATTGCCAAATCGGCGCCTTTTTGCCGGGCAAAAACGTGTGCTGCCCCCTGCGCGCCGTAAAGCGGATTATCCACATCACTGGCAACCAGAATTTGGCATTGATCAAGCCTCTTATCCTTGCCGCTCATATCAATGCGGCTCAGCAGGCCCAAGCCTTGCCCGCTCAGGGGAATGGGCTCGCCCTCCTCATCTAAAAACCTGATGCCCCAAGCCGCGGCCATCCCCACACCCCCATCGGTCGTGGCACTTCCGCCCAGGCCGATAATGAGCTTATCACAACCCCTATCCAAGGCGGCCATAATAAGCTGACCCGTCCCGTACGTGGAGGTAAGTAAGGGGTTTTCCTCGCCCGCCACCAATGGCAGGCCCGAGGCGGCGGCCACTTCGATTACCGCTGTTTTCCCATCGGGCAGAATCCCGTAGAAAGCCTCTATTTCCCGCCCCAGCGGATCCTGCACTCTTTTGCCGATTTTAGTCCCGCCCAACGCGGCCAAAAAACAATCTACCGTGCCCTCGCCCCCATCCGCAATGGGGAGGCTGACTGTTTCCACCTCCGGCAAAATTTTGTTGAAACCGGCCGCGATTGTGGCACACACTTCGGGCGCGCCCAGCGTGCCTTTGAACGAATCCATAGCAATGACGATTTTTCGCATATTCCTTCCCCCTTGCCATACTGTGCGGGCCCGGCCCGCTTCACAACGGGCATTCTTCAGCTGCTTTGTGCCCCAAGGAAAAGATTCTTGCCCAAAAGCCTAATACCTTTCTTTATCACGAGTTAACACCTGCAGCAAAAAACCGCGCCGAAGCGCGGCAGATCCGATTGATGTTTGGGCCGATTTAGATTTGATTTCCCTTCACGGCCAGCACGATGGGGGGTATCAAGACCAACTGCAGTATAATCCCGGGAACGGCATTGGCAAAAGCACCCGCAACAAAAGCCTGCCAGGAAAACCCGCCCAGCCCGAGCAAAACTAAGGTGGCGGCACCCCAGATGATCCTGCCGCCCAGCATGGCGCCTATTAAAGCAAGAAAAATAGACCCTCTTTTTTGCGGCAGCAGTCCATAGAAAAATCCGGCCAAAACACCGTAGGCGGCCAACTCAAAGGTCATGGCCACCGCGGTGGGAAATAAAGGGGGTGTACCAAAGAGCACGCTTCGCAAAAGCGGGGTGATCAGCCCCACCAAAAAACCAACGTGGGGCCCTAACACGAAACCGGACAATAAAACGGGGATGTGCATAGGCAGCAGGGCCCGGCCGATAGTGGGGACTTGGGCGGTGAAAAAGGGCAGTATTAAGCCCAGGGCGATAAAAAGCCCGGCTAAAACCAAGAGTCGCGTTTGTTCTTTCATTAGCATTTCCTCTCCCATTGTGATCGAAAGCATAAAAGCGCATCACCTAGTATTTTTCCCCATTTTAGCCATTATTTCACAACTTGTCAACCGCCGTCCCCGAGGCGCTGCCCCTCCGCCGTCCCTGGGACAATTTTTTCAGTACTAAGGCTGCTAAATAGCCCAGCCCGGCGATGATCACTATGACTGCCCCGGAAGGCAGGTTTAGATTGTATGAGACGATCAGCCCCGTTAAGGTGAAACCCAAACTCAAGGCAGAGGCGATGGCCATCATGCGGCCCAGTCCGCGGGTGAACATTGCCGCCACCGCGGCAGGCAGGGTGAGCAGGGCGATTACCAAAATCAAACCCACTATTTTCATTAAGATGACAACTGTCAGGGCAATCAAGCACAGCAGCAGCATGTAAAGGAGTTCGACGGGCAGCCCCCGCAGGTGGGCTTGTTCTTCATCGAAAACGATCAGCATAAACTGCCTGTAAAACACGACCACAACCGCCAAAATGGCCCCATCCAAAATGAGCAGCGTCCGCAGGACTGAATCGGTGACCATGAGAATATTGCCGAAAAGAAAACTCATCAGATCCACGTTATAACCGGGGGTGAGTGACATGAAAATAATGCCTAAGGCCATGCCCACAGCCCACAGAGCACCTATGATCGTATCTTCGTGCTGCTTCGCTTTTAAATTGACTAAACCCAACACTACCGCGGCCAGGACAGCGGCTGCCAGTGCGCCGCGCACCGGGTCCACACCAAAATAATAGGCCGCCCCCATTCCGCCCAATACTGCATGGGCAATGCCGCCGCTGATGAAAGTGATTCGTTTTACCACCACATATGTGCCGACTACACCGCTGGCTGCACTGGCCAAGATCCCCGCGGCCACCGCATTTTGCAGAAAACTATAGCGCAATAAGGCACTGATGAATTCACCCATTTTAACGCCGCCCCCCTCGCACTCGCTGTTTATAAGCCGCAGCTGTGTGCAATCATTTCCACCGGGCTGTGGTACAACCCCGCCAGCACTTCGCTTGTTATTTCTTCAACGCTGTGCAGCACCAGTTTTTGATTGAGGCAGGCCACCTTGTTGACGTAAGCAGAGACAAAACCCAAATCGTGAGAAACGATCAGAATTGTGATGTTCTCATTTAATTGGGCCAAAAGCTCGTAAACATCCTGCTCAACCCGGCTGTCCACACTGGCAGTGGGTTCATCCAGAATCAATAGGCGCGGTTGGTTGACTAGCGCCCTAGCCAGCAAAACCCTCTGTTTTTGGCCCCCGGAGAGTTCCCCGTAGCGGTTTGCCGCTAAATCCTCCACCCCGAGAAGCGCCATCGAATCTATGGCCGCCAGATGATCGGCCTTAGGATAGCGGGGAAAAAAAGCAGCCCTATGCAGGCGGCCCATGAGTACGACTTCCAGGGCACTTGCGGGAAAATCAGGGTCAAATTTTGTGTGTTGGGGGACATAACCCACAAAGGGGCGCGCTTTTTTTACCGATCGGCCCAAAATACTGATAGTGCCCCTGCTAGGTTTAAGCGAGCCGAGCATCAGGCGCAGTAGCGTTGTTTTTCCGCCCCCGTTCGGCCCGATGATCGCCAAGAAATCGCCCTCCGCCACCGTTAGATCAATATCAATTAAAACGGGCCGGTGATCGTAGGCAAAACTGACACCTGCTAATTCAATCACGTTCTCCACCGCTCAATGCTCCTTTTTGATCGCCTCAGCTATGGACCTGAGATTGGCGATATAATCCTCTGCCAGGGGGTCCAGTTTAACCACCTTGCCCCCCACCGCCCGGGCCACCGCCAAGGCAGTTTGGCCGTCATATTGTTCCTCGGCGAAAATGACCTTGATCCCCTCTTTTTGTGCAGTGTCAATCACTTCGGCCAAAAGGCGCGGCCCCGGTTCTTTACCCTCGAATTCTATCGGCAGCTGGGTAATCCGGTAGCGCTCCAGCAAATACCCCCAAGCGGGGTGAAATACCATTAGTTTCTCCGTTCCCAACGTACCGAGCACAGCGGCCAACTCCGCATCCAACTCATCGAGCTCCCGCCAAAAGGCGTGCAAGTTTTCTGCGTAATAGGCGCTGTTTTCGGGGTCACTTGCGGCCAATTCTTCATAAATGGTCGCGGCCTGCGTTTTCACCAAAAGGGGGTCAAGCCAAATGTGGGGATCCTCCCCGCCGCCCATACTCCTTAAGGTAATGCCCCGCCGCGTATCCACTATCCTCAGCTGCGGATTTAGGCCTGCGATTTTATCCAGCCAAGCGGCCTCAAAGGGAACCCCGATGCGAAAATAAAGTGCCGCTTGCGCTAATTCGGCCATCTGCTGCGGCAAGGGCTCGTACGTGGCCGGGCTTTGGCCCGGGCCTACCAAGGCCAAAACACGGACTCTCCCGCCACCCACTTTTTCCACAAAATGCTTCTGGGGCAGGATGCTCACAAAAACCTCAATCTGCTCGCCACTGCCCGCCTGCCTGTGGGCCGAGGGCCGGAAGCGGATCCAGACAAAAAGCGCGAGCACAGCTAAGCATAGCGCCAGAAAGGGTGCATACTTTTTCATTCCCCAGAACCTCCCTAGCTTTCGGCGGTGCAGACGAGGTGCAGCGCCTGGCAGTGCGAACATTTTTCCAGGCTGTGGTTTTCACTGAATTTTTGCCAATGCCGCTGCTGCTGCGGCGTGAGTATGCCCGTACCCAGGCACAAGGGGCAGGTCCCCTCCAGAGCGGCCAAAATGGCACGGCGGATGAATTCGGAACGATTGGGGATACCCTCCATGGCCCTGCTCAATGCTTCATCTACTTTAAAGGTAATGACTTCCTGCTTCTTATTATGACTCATGAGTGCGCCTCCGTTTCATCCTCATGGTAATACTAAATATTACCCTTGTCAACTTCTGCCGAATAAAAAAAACGCCCTCGCAGGTGGCGGCGCCCAGGCCGGTAATTTAGCTGCGGGGCTTACAAGGCAAAGGCAAACAAAAGGGCAGTGGCCAAAATGGCCAAGAGGGGCCAAAACAGCTGCTTATACACATCAAAGAGGCCCGCGTTAAAGTACTGATTGCTGAAAGTCAAGCAGAGATGCAGAGGCGAAAGCAGATAGCCAATGACGATACACGAAAACAGCAGTGACACCATGGGGCCCAAGGCGGAGGCGGGAAACAAAAGGATAAATATGGGCACCAAAAGCCCGGTGGCAGCCAAATGCACACCGATTGCATAGGAGACGGCCAGAGCCGCGGCCGCGGTCAAAAGAGGCAGAGGTATGCCGTTGTGGACTATTGCCGCCAAAGCGGTATCAACGGCGCCCGAAGCAGCTATAATCCCCTTGAAACCCATAATGGCGGCGATGGCCAGCCCAACTTTGTAATCCACCCACTCGGTAACAAACCGAGTCAACCTTGCGCACCACATCCGCAAACAACCCGGCGCAGAACATCCCCTGGCAGAAGCGGTCAGAACCCCCATCATAACGGCTAAATAAAAGGGAAGATTAAAAAGCAGCACCGCCGTCAGCATAATTAGAATGGGCGAAAGCCCAAGCAGAAGGTCGCGCAGGGGAGAACCGGTTTGCACATCTGCTCTCTGTCGCGGCGGGGCCCCTTTAGCGCGGCCGAAATAAAGACGGTAAGCGGTTATTAAGCCGGCCAGCATGGGCAAAAGGTTGTATTTAATAATCAAGAGCCGATCAACTCCCATGGATTGGCTCATGAAAATCAAAGACGGGTAAAGGGGATAGGCGAAATAACCGATATGGCGGAAAAAAAGGTTCACAGCGCTGAGCCTGGCCCGGGAGAGTTTCAGCCCTTTGGCGCTTTCTTCCACCAAGGGGGCAGACATTAGGGCACCGCCGGGCACGGTTAAGATACCGAACAGGGCCGGAATCAGCATGCACAAAAGTTTGTCACTGCGCAGCAGGCACACCAAGGAGCTGACAATCAGATCCAAATCACCGGTGTCCTTCATCAGCTGCCCCAGGCCGCTGATCAGGCAGACGGCCGCAATCAATTGAATCGTGACCGGATTTATTATTTCTGCCAAGATTGCGCCGGCAAACTGGTGTAAGGTTAAGGGTAAGAAAAGGCCGGCAGTGGCGATGCCCAAAACTAAAGCCCAAACTAAATCGGCCCCCTTGGCCACCAGGTACAAAATGACGGCAAAGGCCACCGCAATCCCCACAAGGCTGCTCACCATTTTGACATCTCCTGTCTAACGGGTGCCGAAATAGGCCCGAATCTTTTCGTACTCCGGCTGTTCCAAGATATCACATTGACCGCCGGTTGCCTCTAAGACAGCGTTTCTGCATTTCTCCAACCTGCCCAGCATGGGATAGACCATCTGCACAGTGTGCAGGCTGTAAGATAAGACTTCTTCTAGCGTAAGAGGTATTTTATAACCCCGAGCGGAACTGGAAATGAGCAGCCCCGCATCCCTTAAGGGCGCAATGACTTGAGCGCGAAACTGCGGGTCAGAATAATCGTCACCGGATGTGTCCCGAATCAGCTTGCGCAAAACGGCCGTACCCAAATACTTTTTGGGCTCAAGCTGCAGCTGCAGCAGGAGCCGGTCCGTGACAATAACCCTGTTTAATTCTTCGGTCACATTGGTCCCCGCGTGTTCTCGAATATAATCCAGCGCGGCTTGAATGCTCCATTGGGCGATGCCGCTCGCTTGAGAGAGGTACTCCTCGTGGCTGCCGGGAAATAAGGCGCGGCCCACAATTTTGTCCCGTAAAAAGTTTAAATAAGCGGTGTGATGTTTGGGTGCCCCCCGGTTATCGGCAAGCAGTAGAGTACCCGCGATAAAATGGGAAAGCTGAAGCAAATTGCACTTACCGCTGTTTTCCCGTTCAAAGCGGTAGGGGCTGAAAAGCTGCCCCCCCGGGCTTTCAACGTATTTCTGAAAGCCGGGCAAAAACTGCCCCGAACTTTCCTCGTCGAAGACGAGCCGCAGTGAGCTGCCGCTTCTTAGCACCAACTGAAAAAGCGCCTTGTGCACTGCCCCCAGAATACTATCCCAATGGGCCAGCCCATCCGGGTATAATTCACTTTGGTTCACCACAATGTACAGCACTTGAAAAGGCAGTGCCAGCAAACGCCGTAAAATTCGAAACCTGGCCCCATGCCCCGCCGCATCGGCCCTGAGCTCGGCACCGCACAGCTCAGCCGCGCTTATGGACTCGACTGCAGCCGACAGGGATTCCTGATTTTCGGGTTCCACGACGACCGCGCTCACAACAAACGGCCCGGCACCCGCATGCCCATTCGGGCAGAGCTCGCCTTGTTCCCCCAGATATATGATTTTGTGTTCAGGCGAAAGCAAATTTCCACCCCCAAGCACGTCCGCTAGTATTTTTCCCGTTCCCAGGCCAGCCTGCCTTCAATGTAAGTACGTTCAACCGATCCTTTGTACGTAAACGGTTCGCCGTTTAGAACTACGAAATCAGCGTCTTTGCCAACCTCAAGCGAACCAACCCGGTGGGCAATGCCTAGCGCTTGAGCGGGATTAAGTGTCATGGCCCGCAAGGTGTCGGCAAAAGGCATCCCGTATTTATGCACAACCGCACCATAATGGAGAAAGTAGCGGCAGTTCAAAAAGGGGTGATCTGTCATTAAACAGACCTTGACACCGTGTTTGTTTAAAATCGCCGCATTGGCATCCGTTATGTTCGCCGTTTCCCCTTTGGTAGCAGGCGACAGCCCGGGACCCACCGTGACAGTGGCGCCTTTTTGAGCTAAAAACTCGGGGATCAAATGGCCGTCAGTACAGTGTTCGAGCGAGTAATCAATTTGGAACTCTTCACAAATTCTGACCGCGGTCACAATGTCGTCATGGCGGTGAGCGTGAATGCGGAAAGGGATTTCTTTGTTTAATACCAAAAGGCCCGCTTCTAAGTTAAAATCGGTGGCGAACGGTTGGCCATCCTGTTCCGCCTTGTTTTTCTTCTTCCCGTATTCGCGGGCATCGCGAAAATACTCCCGGATTAGGGCCGCGGTGGCCATCCTGGTGGCGGGCGATTGTTTTTGAAATTGGCCGTGGGCGCCTTTGGGATTCTCGCCCGTGGCACCCTTGAGGCCGGTCGGGTTTTTTACTACCATCTCGTCAATAATGCACCCCTCCGTCTTACAGGCAAAACCTAAACCTCCGATGGGGTTGCCTGAACCGGGTAGGGCTTGAATGGTGGTAATCCCCCCTTCCCGTGCGGCGGCAAAGCTAATCTGCCTGGGATTGACCGCATCAATGGCCCTTACCTCCCCGGTAATGGGCCGCACCGATTCGTTGCCGTCCTTCCCTGCCCTTCCTTCGCCATCCCCCCACATTCCCACGTGGCTGTGGGAGTCAATCAGGCCCGGGATAATCACCTTCCCGGTTAAATCCAAAACTTGAACCGCCCCGGCGGCCGTTGTTGTTTGGGCAATTTCCGAAATCGTACCCCGCTCGTCAATCAGCATCATGCCCGGATCGAGAACGGGCCCCGCCACCGGGTATATTTTAGCCCCCTTAACTAACAGCATTGTGCCCCGTCCTTTCGTAGACAATTTGCCCATCAATGATCGTTACATCGACAAAGGATGTCAGTTCCAACGGATTATGGGACCAGATAACCAAATCCGCATCTTTACCCACTTCCAAAGAGCCCACCCGCCCTTCAACACCAAGATGCTTGGCCGCGGCCAAAGTTATCGCCCCAAGCGCGTCCGCCTCTGACATACCCCACTGCACCGCAACGCTGGCGGTCAATATTAGGTTGCGCCCGGCCACCACAGGATGATCGGTTATGAAACAAAAGGGGATCCCCTCTCGGGCAAAAACAACGGGTGTTTGAAAACTGCGATCCCTATTCTCAACCTTGGAGCCGTAATGCAAGGTAGGCCCCACCCCGCAGTGAACATTTTCCCTCTTAAGAACATCCACAACTAGATGGCCGTCCGTAACATGATCGAGAAGGTACGGCACGGAAAACTCGCGACAAATTCTGATTGCGGTCAAGATATCATCGTGGCGGTGACAGTGGATGATGAGCGGCACCCTGCCCTCAATTACGGGCAGCAGCGCTTCGCTTACGCAATCGCGCTTAGGCTCGCCTTCCTCGTTTTTGCTGTTCTTCCGTTTGTGGTAGTCCTTGGCTTTTTGCAGTGCTTGGCGCAGCACGGCGGCGCTGCCCATGCGTGTTGCGGGCGTTTTTTTCATTCCCCCGTATAAATTTTTCGGGTTTTCCCCCAGCGCGGCCTTCATGCCGATGGGATCTTTCAGCACCGCTTCATCTACTATGTCGCCGCGGCACTTTAAAGCAAGGCCGGTACCGCCCAAAATATTTCCGCTGCCCGGCAGGACACCCACCGTAGTAATTCCCGCTTGCCGGAAACTGGCGAAGGCCTGATCACGCATGTTAATTCCATCGCGCACACTTAAAAAAGGGGTCAGGGGATCGGTACTTTCGTTGACATCAATGCCTTCCCGGCCTACCCCGCTCTCGTGCAGGCCTAAATGGGTGTGGGCATCGATCAAACCGGGCGCAGCCACCCGGCCCTGCCCATCAATGATTGTGGTACATCCCGTTAAATCAACCTTCTGTCCTAGGGCAGCAATCTTACCGCCTTGGCACAAAATGCTGCCTGCCTCAATCGTGCCCCGCGCAACCGTCTCAATCTTCACATTCTTAATTCCAAGCACGTTTTCACCTCTTAGTTTCACTCCGTCGTTGTTCTTTTCTTCTGCACACCGCCACATTACCCTGCCTTAACAAATTTGAAATCGGGCAAGAATGTGATAATCTAAGTAGCGGGGGACATCAGGATGACAAATCAAGGAGGTTTTCATGCACAAACGACACTATATTTTGTTTGATTTGGATGGAACATTATCGGATCCCGGGGAGGGAATCATTAATTCTCTGCTTTATTCTTTAAAGCACTTTCAGATTGAAGGCAATCCGGCGGTACTGGCCAAATTCATCGGACCGCCTTTAATTGATTCCTTCCGGAAATATTATCATTTCGATGAAAAACAAGCCCGCAGGGCAATTGCCTTGTACCGCGAATATTTTCACGAACACGGCCTTTTTGCCAACGAAATCTACCCGGGCATTCCACAACTGCTGGCCAACCTAGCAGAGGCGGGCAAGAAAATGGCCATCGCCACCACCAAGCCCACAGTCTATGCCCAGCAGATTTTGGAGTATTTTGACATCGCCCATTATTTTCCCGAGGAATGGGTTGTGGGCAGCTATCTGGATGGCAGGCGGACCAACAAGGGGCAGTTGATCGCCGCGGCGCTAAAGCTTACCGGGGCCAAACCCGCTGACAGTGTAATGGTAGGCGATCGCAAATTTGATATGCTGGGGGCAGCGGCCAACGGCCTAGATGCGATCGGCGTCACATACGGCTACGGAAACCGAGAGGAACTGCTGGGCGCCGGTGCCCTGCACATTGCAGATTCGACAGCTGAATTAGGAAGGCTGCTGTTGACAAATTGATCATAAAACCACCTTGCGCAGTTAAGGCAAAAGGTGGTTTTTCTTCCGTATTTATTTCGCTAGCGGATGGTACAGCCCAGCGTGGCTTGGGCTTCTTTCAAGGCAAGACGGTGCGCTTCCCCATCGAAGGAGGCGACACCCCGTTCATAAATGATGACCCTGTAGTTGATATTGCGGCCATCCGCGGCGGTGTACAGCACGCAAATATTCGTATTGACGCCAACAAGGTGGATTTCGTCAACACCCTTTTCTCTTAAATATAGATCGAGGTCAGTCCCAAAAAAAGCACTGTAACGCCGCTTTTTGATGATCTTATCCCCCGGGGCCACTTCTAATTCGTCTATAATCTCACTGCCTTCCGTACCCGCTATACAATGGGGCGGAAACATATCAAACTCCCGATCGTCCCGTTCGTGGTTGTCGCAGACATAGATGATTGGGCAGCCCTGAGCTCGAAATTCTTTTGTCTTGTTTTGAATAAAACCGATAATGTCCCTGCCCGCCTGCCCGGTTGTCAACGCCCCGTTTTCTTCAATGAAATCTTTCAGCATATCGATGATCAATAGCGCCTTCATTTTTCTCCCCTTTACAATTGGCCCGCAATCCCCCGGATAAACTCCTCAATAAGCGGCAGATCGGGCACAATCTTTAAATCAACGTCCGCCTTTTCGCAAAAATCCTCCAGAATGGCCGCCATTTTGCCCGGCCTGACCTGAATCTGCCGGGGTATGCCCTTTTCCAGGAAGAGATCCTGCAAGCCGTTTAGAACTTGTTCAACATCATCTTTAGCACGCCGGTACATGCTGTAATCCAAAATCATGCCCGATGCGCCGTCCGCCAAAAAGAAAGCTCTTGGGAAATAAGGTTTTTCGTCCGTTTCTTCCTGCACCGTAAGGGGCAGATAGCATGTTTCGGCCTGTAGGACAAAAGCGGTGTTCCGGTGCACCTTTTTCAGCCGCTGTAAAAACAGTTCATTGCGAAATTGCAGCGGCGAATAACTGAGCAGGGGAATGCGCACCTTAAATTCTTCGCTTACCCAACGCAAAATACCGTTGTCTTCTTTACACCGCCGCAAAACGGTAGTTCCTTGCTCGAAATCTAATTTTAGACGACCGCGGCGGTAATCTTCCGTGACCTGCAGCGTCTGCTGTAGAGCCATCGTCAGAAAAGAACAGTGTTCGGCGCTCAGATACCAGGGCAAAAATCCTTCTTCGTAGTGGCGAAACAGAGGCCAGCCTTTTTTGCCGCGAAAGGTCAAACCCAACCCCTTAATTACCTCGTGATCCTTTTTATCCAAAAGCCCCCTGTCCTCAAAAGAACACATGAGGTGGTTGAGGTGGTACATCACCTGCGAATCCGAAATTTCACCGCGGCCCATAAGTTCGGCAAAGCCGAACAAACCCGCTTCGCCCAAAAACACGCCTAAAGCAAAATGCTGCCCGGATTTTCCCATCACCGAACAATAACCGATTGTCTTGTCGATGGGATTTTCCACCCCGATCAAATCGGAATCGTAAAACGTTTGCCAAGGCTCTGCCCGCCTAAATGCCGCAGCAGCGGAGTATAACTGCCTCAGTTGGTTTGCAGTCGGTTCTTTTGCTTGATTCATGTTCTTAACCCTTTCGTGTTCGCCCGAAGTAAATGGTGTGAATGTCTACTGATGTTCCACGCAGACAGCACCAAATCCTTCCCCTTTCGCAACCAGCCACCACACGAAAAGCTTAAAGAATCCAGCGACGCTGAATATTTCGATGGCAGAGCCAAAACAAAAATAAGCTAAATGCTGCCAAGGCGAGCAAACTCAAGGCCGGGGAGATAAGTGGGCGTCCGCCCAAGGCACCGCGCAGAACGTCCACCCCATAGGTTAGGGGCAGCAAAAAAGAGAGGGGGCGTAAAAACCGGGGCAGCTGCTGCAGCGGTAAGAATAGGCCACACAAAAAAAGCATGGGAAACCGGAAAAAATTAGCTAGGGTCTGGGCTTCAAATACTTCCTGGGCGGAGACTGCAATCAATAAACCGATTAATGCAGAATTAAGGGCAGTAAGTAAAACCGCGGCCGCAGCTGCCACCCAGTTGATACCGCCTAAATTGAAAAAATAGGCACCCAGCCCCAGGGGCACAAAGGCATTTAGAACACCAAACACTACCGCCCCGGATAATTTGGCCGACACTAAAACGCCTAAGCTGATCGGTGCCAGCAAAAGCCGATCGAAGGCGTGGGCGCGCCTTTCAAAAGTAATCGTCACCGCCAGCATAGAGGTTGTGCCGAACAAAACACTCATGCCCATCAGACCGGGGAGCAATTCCACAACCGATAATTCGCCGGGCGTGCGCAGCAGCTGCATTAACGCCCACGCCAGGGGGAAAATCAGGCCCCAACTGATGTTGGGCGGCTTTAAATAGTAGTTGTTAATATCCTTTTTTAAAATGTGCCAGTACGGAATCAAGATCGTCCTCATCGTTCACTGCCCCCTTTCGCTGCACCGGTAATCTGCACAAATATTTCCTCCAAGGACGGCTTTAGTTCCCCCGCTTCCAGAACGGTCACTTCTTGTTGGCTGAGGTAGCTAAGAATTGAATCCAAATCAGCATCCCCAGCCAATATGAGCCTAATTCTGCCCTGTCCCCCGGCTGCCGCCATGAAGCGATCCACCGTGTCTGTCTTCACTATTTTTCCCCCCACCAAAAAGGCAATCCGATCACAAAGCCTCTCCGCCTCCTCCAAATAATGGGTGGTGAGCAAAATGGTCTTCCCCGCTTTTTTCAGGCCCGTGATCAGGTCCCGAATCCGCCGGGCGCTCTCCACATCAATGCCGGTGGTGGGTTCGTCAAGAAACAGAATTTCAGGATCGTGAATTAAACCCGCCGCGATTGTCAGCCTGCGCTGCATACCACGGGAATAGGTGCCAAACGGCCGGCGGGCCGCGGCCGTTAACCCGAACTGCTCCAGCAGTTTGGCCGCTCGCCTTTCCCTTTCTGTTTTGCCAAGTCCGTAAAGGGCGGCGCAGAAACACAGGTTTTCAAAACCGTTTAGTTCAGGATAAAGATTATTTGCATCGGGGACAACACCCAAAAAGCGCTGGATTTGTTTCAGTTTTTCCTCCGCACTCAGCCCCTTGATCTTAATCCTGCCCGCAGTGGGCCTAGCCAAGCCGACCAACAGTTTAATTGTTGTGGTTTTTCCGGCCCCATTCGGCCCTAACAAGCCAAAGATCTCGCCCCGTTTCAGCGTGAAAGAGATACCATCGACTGCAGTGACCTGCCCAAAAGTTTTTTTCAAATCGGTGACCTGAACAATGTCCAAAATTCAACCTACCTACTTTCCTTGTTTCCGCTGCTGCCGTCGATAAGTTATTTCCGCCGCCTCCAGCACCGCCGTTATATCTTCCCACATGGACCACTTGATGGCCGCCTCATTCTTTCTGTTATACAAAAGATAGGCGGGATGATACGTGGCCACAACCGGTATACCGTGTAGATCATGCACACTGCCCCGCAGCCCCCCCAGGCTGCCGCCCGGTACCCCGAGGACGTATTGTGCCGCCGTTTTACCAAAACAGATGATGGCCCGCGGCTTGACTATTTCGATCTCTTTATTAAGAAACAAGCCGCCGCAGTGTTCGCATTCGGCCCAAGTGGGCGTGCGGTTCTTGGGCGGGCGGCATTTAACGACGTTCGTGATGTGAGTCTCTTTGCCTCTGGTAAAACCGAGCGCGGCGGCGAGCTTGTCGAAGATTTTGCCGGCCGCCCCCTGAAAGGGAATTCCCAACAAGTCTTCCTGTTGTCCGGGGGCCTCGGAAATAAACATGGCTGCAGCAGTCCGTCCCCCTTCCCAGGGAACCACTTGTGTTGCACCGCCACTGCGCAGTTCACAGGCGCGGCACTGTTTACACTGTTTGTAAAGCTCTGCCAGGATCACAATCACCCCCTCTTTGCTGCCCTCAATTATGCAGATTCAAGACAGGGGCACAAAATACCTATCTGGGAGAGCGGAAAGACATAATCCCTAAAGTGGCGATGGCCGGTTTTGCGGTGGGCAGAACAAAAGAACCGAACGGCCCATCGCCGCTTGATCTGATTCTGTTACTCGCCGCAGGTGTATTTTTCTCTGTGAATTTTGCCCACGGGCAGCTCCTCCGCATTATATGGTTCTTTTGCTTCAGCAGGATAGCCAAGCGCAATGATGGCCTGCACCCTTAAATGGGAGGGAAGATCCAATAGCTCCCGCACATAAGCCTCGGCCCACCTGCCATCGGGATGTTTGCGCTCCCTAATCTGCACCCAACAACCGCCTAAACCTAGAGCTTGGGCAGACAGCAGAATATAAGTGCAGGCAATGGAAGCATCTTCAATCCACACATCACAGGCCCGTTCATCGGCGCCAACCACAACAGCCAGCGGCGCCCCCATTACAAAAGACGGTTCTGTACTTCTGGCCACCGCCAGTTTACCCAGCATTTTCCGATCCGTGACGATCACAAACTCCCAAGGCCTTCTACCCCTAGAAGAGGGTGCCCTTAGGACGGATGCAGCGAGCTTTTGTATTATTTCTTCTGCAATGGGCCGCTGCTCATACTTCCGAATACTTCTCCGCGTCTCAATTACTTCAAAATAATCCACGGCCTTACCCCCTCTGCTTTAGATAAAAGATCGCCAGCTGTGTGCGGTCACGCAGCCGGAGTTTCTCCAAAATGGTGCTTATGTAATTACGCACCGTACCTTCGCTTAAGAACAGCTTTTTCGCAATTTCCTTGTTGTTCAAACCTTCCGCTACTAAAGCAACGATTTCCTCTTCCCTGGCATTGATTCCCAACCCGGTAAATGGCGGTCTTTCCGGATCCTTCAATAGCTCGGGCATTTTGGTCACGATTGTGTCGCCAAATACATTTTGCCCGGCGAACACTGCTTTTAGGGCGGGGATTATGCTTTCAAAATCCTGTTTCAAAAGATAGCCTTTCGCGCCCATCCGAAGAGCCTTGATGATGTATTCGTCATCCGAAAAAGTGGTCAAAAAAAGAATTTTAGCAGTGTGAAACTCCCGCAAGATCTGTTCGGCCGCGGTTAGGCCGCTCATTTTTTCCATGCGAATATCGATCAAGAGCACATCGGGCCGCGACTCTCGAAATAAGTCAATGGCCCGCTGCCCATCATAGGCCATGCCCACAACCTGAATGGCGGGGTCAGCGGACAGTATCGTCTGTAAAGACTGGCATACCAACGGGTCATCATCAATTAGCAGCACTTTCAGGCGAAGCCCCCCCTTTCGGAATGGAGATAAACAACCTAAATCCCCCTTCCCTTTCTATAAAAAAGCGGCCGCCCAGCGCCTGCACCCGATCGGCAATGCTGACCAGGCCCAGCCCTTTCTCGGCCCGAACGGGCACATTTGCTCCATTATCCTGCAGCACCAATTGGTAGAGGGCGGGATGTTCCCTTACTGTGATCATAACCCGGCTGGCGCTGGAGTGGCGGGCCACATTGTTTAAACCCTCTTTCACCACCGCAATAAAACAATGTTCGATTTCTCGGCCGGGATCCTCTTCCAATCTGTAGTCAAGATGAACCGGGCAAAACGTAAACTGCTGCACCAACTGTTCCAACTGCGCCTGAAAATCCACCGAATCCTTATAAAGATCGTGCACACTGGTGCGGATCCTGTCCATTGCTTCTGACAAGGTGTCGCGCAGCCGAAGCAAGCCGCGGCGGGTCGGCCCCTCCTCTACCGCCACCAATAGGGCGCCAATCTGCAGAATGGAGCGGGAAAGCAGATGGCCCACATG
Organism: uncultured Clostridiaceae bacterium; assembly: GCA_964626065.1. GTDB lineage: Bacteria > Bacillota > Limnochordia > Darwinibacteriales > Darwinibacteriaceae > UBA3910. The sequence continues at coordinate 43,496 of CAZVDE010000011.1, forward strand.
ATCGTGGATTTCCCGGGCAATCCTGCCCCGTTCAGCCAGCCGAGCTAAATGTGCCGCCTGGTCGCGCCGGGCGATCAACTCTTCATTCTTGCCCTGCAATTGCAGCGTTATCTCTCGGCTTTGATCCTGCACGCGGCGCAGCTGTCCATCACTATCCCGCACGGAGCGGGTTCGTTTGGCCAAGACATGGGCCACCGCTGTAAACAAGCCCAAGGATAGCACCGTGCCCGGCGGAAGGCCCAGGCCGGCCACGACCAAAACGGCCGCAACCAATATTAAAACGAGCTTTTCCCCATCCCGCCGCCCGCTCAAAAACAAATCATACAGGATGAGCGGGAAAAAGAACAAAAGGCCGGGCAAAAACAAGGTGAGCAAAGCATAAAGCAGTGTGCTCGCCCGCACAAAAGAGCGCGAATCGGTTAAGCCGTTCAAGGAGCTAACCGTAACGGCTGCCAGCAAGGCCACAACCGCAGCAGTATTATGGCTGCCGCCAGCCAAAGAAAGAAGGCAGCAGCCTAAAATCAAGAGCCTATCGATGATCCTGTTCACAGCCGCGCCCCCTTTACTGATTCGATGACTAACTTCTTCCCATCAGTTTTTTATCCTGCCCCCCATGACATTTGTCACTGCAAAAACTTACAGTCGGCACTTACCCGCTGGCTTGACTTGGCTTACGCTAATACCAGAGAGAAAGGGGGATTTTTATGCTGGTGAACGTGCAAAACCTAGTCAAGCGTTACGGCGCACTGCTCGCTTTAGATCATTTTGACTTGCAGGTGCGGGAAGGGGAAATTGTCGGCCTTTTGGGCCCGAACGGTTCAGGCAAAACGACTGTCATTAACTGCATTTTAGCCCTGCTGAAATACGATAAGGGCAGCATCGAAGTGTTTGGCGAACCGATGCGGCCCGATGCTTACCATATCAAGCAGAACATTGGCATCGTGATGCAAAATGTGGCCGTCTTTCGAGAACTTAGTGTCTACGAAAATATTGATTATTTCTGCGGCCTCTATGTTGACGACCGGGTGCTCCGCCGAGAACTGGTGGAAGAAGCGATCGAATTTGTCGGTTTGCGTGATTTTCGTGCCTTTATGCCCTATAAATTATCCGGCGGATTGCTGCGCCGTTTAAACATCGCCTGTGGAATCGCCCATAAGCCCAGACTGCTCATTTTAGACGAGCCCACGGTGGCGGTGGATCCGCAAAGCCGCAATAAAATCTTAGAAGGCATTCAAGAATTGAACGGGGCCGGGACAACCGTGATCTACACTTCACACTACATGGAAGAAGTGGAACAACTCTGCACCCGCATTGTAATCATGGACCAGGGGCGCCCTATCGCCACCGGCACCACCGCTGAGTTAAAAGCAATGATCAATCAAGGGGAAGCGATCAGCGTGGAGACGTACCTGCTCACCCCGGAGCAATTAGCTGAAATCCGGCGGCTGCCCCATGTGAGCAGGGCGCAGTTTTCAGAGAATCTGCTTTCGGTGCGTTACGACGGGGGCGAACACAATTTGCTGACCCTACTCGATCACCTCAAAGCAGAAGAGCTTTTATTTAATAAAGTTTATTCTGAACAACCCACGTTAAATGATGTTTTTTTGGAAATCACAGGCCGCCAACTGCGGGATTAGGAGGGAAAGACATGTTTTGGCATGTTTTCAAGTACCGTTTGAAATGTTTGGTGCGCGATCGGGGTACAGTCTTTTGGACGATGATTTTTCCCCTAATTTTGGCCACCCTTTTTTATTTCAGCTTCGGCCATTTAACATCGCTGGCAGAAGAATTTGAACCCATCCCCACCGCCGTTGTGAACAATGAAGCATATGAGAGCGATACGTATTTGCGCAAAACATTAGAAGCCCTGTCCCAACCGGGCCCCAATCAGTTTTTGCAGTTAACGGTGGCAGAAGAGGGCGAAGCGCTGCGGCTTCTCAATGAGGGGCGGGTTTACGGAATCATCCAAGCCGCAAACCCCGTGCGACTCACGGTAAAACAAAAAGGTTTTCGGCAGACAATTCTCAAGTCCTTCCTCGATCAATACAGCCAAACGAAGTGGGCCATCACCGAAATCGCCCGGCAAAACCCCGCCACCGTGCCCGCCTTAATCGGCGCAGCTGATCATCGCCGGGAATTCACGCAGCAGATCTGGTTTTCCCAGGCCAAGCAGGACACGAATTTAGGGTTCTTTTACGCCTTGATTGCCATGACCTGTCTTTACAGTTCTTTTTGGGGCTTACGCAACACCCTGCATCTGCAGGCGGATCTTTCGCCTCAAGGTGCCCGGCGCAGTACCGCCCCGACTCACAAAAAAAGTGTTGTCCTATCTGACACGCTGGCGGCACTCGCAATCAGTTTTGCCGAAGTACTGATTCTGCTCGCCTATTTGAGATTCGCCCTGCAAATTAGCTTTGGCAGCGAATTAGGCCTAATCCTGTTGCTTACCCTTGCCGGCTGCCTATGCGGCGTTAGCTTGGGATATGCGGCCGGCACCCTGATTCCGGGAGATGAAGGGGCGAAAAACGGGATTTTAATCGCCTTTAACATGCTGGCCAGTTTCCTGGCCGGGCTGATGTGGGCCCCGATTAAAGATACCGTTGCCCGAAAGGCCCCGCTCGTGGCCCGCTTAAATCCCGCAGCTTTGATTGCCGATTCCTTCTACAGCCTGCATATCTATCACACTTATCAGCGCTTTTTCCTGAACCTCGGCAGTCTAGTACTGATTTCACTAGTGCTGGGCTTAATCAGTTTTCACCGTCTAAGGAGGGAAAGATATGCAAGTCTTTAAGGCCTATTTCAAGGTGATGCGGGCCTCGCGGCATACGCTGCTAGTCAATTTCAATGTTTTTTTGGCAATCAGCCTTTTGTTTTCGTTTATGGCGCCCGCCCAAGATATTGAGACGTTTGAACCCACTTTGCTTCCCATCGGCGTTATCGATAGGGATGGAGACACACTAAGTTTAGCTCTGCAGGACCATTTAAGTCGGGCCTGCCACATTATCGATCTGCCTGACGAACAAGAGGCCCTGCAGGATGCGCTTTTTTACCGCCGCGTTGAATATATTGCGCTTATTCCGCCCGGTTTTTCGCGGCGCTTCATACAAGGGGAGGAGGCTCTGATCGAGAAAGTGATCATCCCCAATTCGGCCAGCAGCCACTACGCGGATCTGCAGATCAATCAATTCTTAAACACAGCACAGATGTATCTGCAACTAGGCGAGAAGTCCCAAAAACAGCTGGCGGCATTAACTAGCGCAGCGCTAGCCATAGAAACGAAAGTACAGTTGGAGACATTCGGGGCAGCCGCCGAGTCCGATCCCAACTATGCCTACTACTTCCGCTACTGCGCCTACGCCCTCTTAGCTATAATAATCAGCGGTATCAGCGCTGTGATGATCTCGTTTAACGAGCCCAATTTGAACCTGCGCAACCTATGCTCACCTCTGCCCAAACGGAGGATGAATCAGCAGCTCCTCGCGGGGCACGCGGTTTTCGCCCTTGTCTGCTGGCTGCTGCTCATACTGGTGTCCCTACCCCTTTACGGGTCTAAACTATTCGGCACCGGATTATTCGGACTTTATGCGGCAAATTCCTTGGCATTCACCGCGGTCTGCGTCAGCATCGCCTTTCTAGTCGGTGACACGGTAAAAACGTACAACGCCCTCGCCGGTTCGGTACAGGTTATTGCCCTGGGCATGAATTTCTTGGGCGGTGTATTCGTTCCCCAGTCACTTATGAGCAAGCCCGTTCTGGCGGTGGCGAAATTCTTGCCCTCCTTTTGGTATGTGAAGAACAACGATCTGATTTCCGCACTCGGAACGCTGACAAAGGCGCCGCGGCCTTTTTACCACAATATGCTTATTCAGTTGGGCTTTGCGGTGGCCATTACCGCCGCCGGCCTTTTATTCAGAAAGGAAAGAAGCGTGGCCCAATTTGCGCCGAGCTAAGAACAGGAATCGGTGAACAAATGCCGAAATTAAAACTATCTTGCACTATGTGGAGGTAAAAGGCTTGGTGCTCTTAGGTCCCTTAGTAAACGGAGCCGCGATTATCATGGGCGCAATAGCGGGCCGTATAATTAGGCTGCCCGAACAATTTCAACAGACAATTATGCAGGCGCTCGGTTTGGCCATCATGATCATTGGCATTTCCATGGGCATTACTACCGCCAACATACTAATACCCATCGCCGCCTTGCTGCTTGGTTCGATCCTGGGCGAACTCTGCCGGATTGAAGTGCGGGTGGCGCAGATGGGCAATCTCCTGCGGCGCAGTCTGGGGGATAAAAAGAGTGCAGGTGATTTCACCCAGGGTTTTCTCACAGCCACCCTCGTCTTTTGCGTGGGGGCCATGGCGGTCATCGGCGGGCTCAACAGCGGGCTCATGGGCGACCATCAAATTTTATACGCCAAATCAATTCTGGATGGAATGCTGTCCATCTTCTTCGCCACCGCACTTGGTATCGGTGTTGCTTTTTCGGCGCTGCCAGTCTTTCTTTACCAAGGGAGCATTGCACTTTTAGCCACCTCCCTTGCTCCCCTGCTCAGCCCGGCGGTTCTGGCGGAGATCACTGCCACCGGAGGTATTTTAATCCTCGCCATCGGGCTGAATCTGCTGGGGTTAACGAAGATCAGGGTAGGCAATATGCTGCCCGCGGTTATTTTCGCCGCGCTGATCGCCCGGTATTTAGCCTAATATCTAAAAAGGCCTTCGGACACAAATCCGAAAGCCCTTTCGCTCATGGTGGAGATAGGGGGATTCGAACCCCCGGCCTTCTGCATGCGAAGCAGACGCGCTCCCAGCTGCGCCATATCCCCATGATGGTGGGGAATGTAGGACTCGAACCTACGGCCTCTACGATGTGAGCGTAGCACTCTAACCTGCTGAGCTAATTCCCCTTACTTACTAGATTATACGCCTCGGGGCGCAGAAGCGCAAGCGCGATTTCCAACTAAAAATCGGGCTGTCTTTCATTGACAAAAAAGGCAGCTACACCGCCCAAACCAATGTGGCAGCCTAACACACTGCCCACAACGTTAACGACAAAATTGCAGCAGCCGAGCATTTCCCGAAGCGCATTCTGAAGCTGTTCCGCCATATTAGGATCATCGGCGTGGGTGATGGCAATTAATTGTTGGGGATCGGCCGCCCGTTTCTGAACTAGATCGACAATGCGCCCGATCGCTTTTTTCTTACCGCGCACTTTCTGAAAAGGTATAATTAATCCATCCCTAACGTGCAAAATGGGCTTCACGTTCAGCAGCGAGCCTAAAAAAGCACTGGCATAACTGACTCTGCCGCCGCGGTGCAAATAATTCAAATCATCCACTGAAAAAACATGCTCGACCCTATTTTGGGACAGCTCCCGCACCCGCTCGATAATCTCATCCGCGTTTTTTCCTTCCTCAACCAATCGCGCCGCCTCTAAAACGATTAACCCCTGGCCGAGAGAGCCGCTCAGTGTATCCACAACCGTAATCTTGACCCCGGGGTATTCTTTCTCCACTTGCTCCGCCACTAAACGTGCCGTACCGCAGCTGCCGGACATTTGAGATGAAAAACTTAAATATAAACAATCCTTACCCAGGCTGGCATACTTTCTAAAGGTGGCTAAGAATGTTTCCATGGGCACCTGGGCGGTGGTGGGTACCAAATCGTCCCTGATGGCATCATAAACCTGATCGGGGGTAATGTTTTTCCCATCCACATATTCCTTTCCCGCGATATAAACAAAGAAAGGCAGGACCTCAATTCCGCATTTTTCCACAAGTTCCCGAGGCAAATCGCAGGCACTGTCTGTAATGATCTGCAGTGACAAATAAAGACCTCCCATAATATATTGTGTGCGCCTTATCTATTTCTCTAATGCGGGTCCCTTTTTCCTGCCGTATTTCATTTTTTTCGAA
>CAZVDE010000012.1:0-47670 GCA_964626065.1 uncultured Clostridiaceae bacterium
TTGGAATTGACCACCGCTAACGCCAAAGAGTTGCCCTGGGCAAACAAAAAATGCTCTCGCAAGATTCCGCTGCGGGCAAAAACCATATGTTCTTCAACTTCCAATACCGAGGCTGCGCTGCGGCCCAAGTCAAGTTCCACCAGATCCCCTACAACCTCTTCCCCCCGTATCGCCCTGACCTGTGAATAGGTGTTGGCAGCGATTGTTTCGGCCCGCACTCTCAATTCGGGAATACCCAAGGCCATGCGGTCCAGGCGGATGGTGGCCACGCTGACCGCAAAGGCGGCAGCCAGTTGATGATCGGTAAGAAAGGGATCTTCCCCCAGCCGCCCTTGCAGGGCGGCCCTGCGTTCTTTACGGGATAAACCCACGCTGCATCCCCCCTTGGGTTCAGCTTTTGGTACCAGGTGGTAAACTGCCTTGATTATAGACTATGGCTGAGCAGAAGTAAAGTAAATGGAGACCAAAAAAGCGCCCCTCGGGACGCTTTCGTGTTCCACCATTATTTCGCCTTGACCTGCAAAACCTGCCTTCCTTTGTAGACGCCGCAATTGAGGCAAACACGGTGGGGCAGTTTAGCTTCGCCACAACTTGGACAGATATTAGCATTGATCGGTTCCATCCGCTGCCAATTTGCCCTGCGAGACCTAGTCCTTGCTTTTGAATGTCTTCTTTTTGGTACCGCCATAATCTTTCCTCCTCTCTTGCGACTCCGATGCAGATGTTTGCAGTAGTTCAGCCAGGGGCGCCAGGCGGATATCCGTATCCGGGTCGGGGCATGCACACTCCCCGGCGGCCAGATCCGCTCCACAAGTGGGGCACAGCCCCGGGCAGTCTTCGCGACAGACTGTCTTCATGGGAATACTGACCAGCAGTGTCTCCCGGACCAAACTAGTTAAATCAAGTTCACGGCCATCCAGTACAGGCCGCGCCTCCCAGTCGAATTCTCCTTCTTCCGCATCTTCGGGTTTACGGGGAATCTCTTCATTCACCACAGCCCGCAGTTCGGTTTGAAAGGGCTTGAGGCACCTGCTGCAGCGCAGCTTAGCGCACACTGTCAATTCGCCCGTTAGCAAAAACCCATCCCCGGTGTTAGTAATAGTCAGCTTGGCCTGAACGGGCCCCTCAACCTTAAGAACTTCCGGGTAAGATTTCACAAATTCGCTGGGTATCTCCTCCTCGACCTGCAAAAAACCGCCTTTTTGATCAAGTAATGAACCAACGTTCACTCGCATTTCTAATCACCTTATTGATTATACAAAGATTGTATTATTGTGTCAACCGCTATCCGCGGGCAGCCAACCTTCTTCGCAGCGGATCCAACGAGGCCCGAGCCGCCTCGCGTCCCTTGGCGATGATCTCTTCCGCCCTGTTAAGTTGGGTTACGGTAACGTTGCCCAAATCGGGCCGGATTAAAACGTCCGCATCCAACCCCACCGCACTGACCTGCCTGCCTAAAATGTCAATGGTGCGAAAGATGACATCGGGCAAACCGCGCACCCGTCCCCGCAGGGGCGCCCAGCCCACATCGACCGCGATGATGAAATTGGCACCCATCTTGCGGCACACATCGGTAGGCACTCTATTTACCAAAGCGCCATCCACCAATAGGCGCCCGCCTATTTCAACCGGGACGAAAATACCGGGGATGGACAGGCTGGCCCGCACCCCATCCGCGATGGGCCCGGAGGCCAAGACCACTTCTTCCCCGCTGGAAAGATCGGTGGCAACCACAGCGGTGGGGATGGGCAGATCCTCGAAATTTCCGTTTTTCGTAAGCATGCTCAAAAGTGTGTGGATCTTTTCAGACGAAACCAGGCCGCGCCTGGTAATGGTCAAGCTCGCTAAGTCGTTCCAGTCCAATTCCACCGCCATCCGGGCCAGCATATCCAGATCGGTACCCGCGGCATAAAGACTGCCCACAACAGCACCCGCACTGGTGCCCGCGATCACATCAATCGGGATTTGCTCCTCCTGCAGAACTTGGAGCACGCCGAGATTGGCAATTCCCCGGGCCGCTCCCGCGCCCAGTGCGATGCCCACTTTTAGATCAGGCATAAACCTCACCTCACTTTAGTATGAATTAACATAAAGCAGGAAAGAAGGGAAACGATGGCTCGCAATCGTTTTTTGGCCGTATTGGTCGCCACTGTAACGGTAATAATCGTATTTTACCCGGAAATTGCCTTTCGGGCATCACTGGACGGCCTTAAACTTTGGTTTGAAATCGTCCTGCCCGCGCTGCTTCCCTTTTTTGTTATGGCCGATTTACTGATGGGATTGGGTGTTGTGCATTTCGTCGGTTCACTCTTGGAACCGATCATGAAGCCCCTGTTTAAAATCCCCGGCGTGGGCGGTTTCGCAGTGGCCATGGGCCTGGCGGGCGGCTACCCCTTAGGTGCGAAAATCACGGGTGAACTGGAGCGCGCGCAGCTGATCACCCCCACCGAAGCGGAACGCCTGGTCAGTTTCGCCAACACCGCCGATCCCCTATTCATGATCGGCGCGGTGGCGGTAGGTATGTTTAACCGGCCCGAATTGGGTGCAACTCTCGTAATCGCCCACTACCTGGGTGCTGTCTTGGTAGGTTTTTGCATGCGCCTGCATAAGGGGAGCGAAAGCCCGCCCCTCAGCCGTCAGGGCGGTTATTTCAGCCGCGCTCTGCGCGCTCTTGATCGGGGCCGCAAAGAAGACGGCCGCCCTTTCGGCCGGCTGTTTGGCGAAATCGTGCAGAACACCTTCCAGTCCATGCTGTTTATCGGCGGCTGTATCATGATCTTTTCAGTTTTAGTACAGGTCATCGGCGCTACCGGGCTGCTCACGCCGGTGCGGTTGGGAATCGCCAAACTGTTAACCCTCTTGAGGCTGGACAGCAACCTGGCCACGGCGGTCGTAAACGGATTTTTCGAAACGACTTTGGGTGCCCAAACCGCAAGCCGCAGCCTGGCGCCTATTGAAGCTCAGGCCACCATTGCCAGTTTAGTAATCGGCTGGAGCGGATTGTCCGTACACGGGCAAGTCGCAGCCATGCTGGCGGGAACAAAGGCGCGCCTGCGCCCCTACCTTGCAGCTCGCTGCCTGCACGGCATTTTTGCCGCCCTCTTAACAGCCCTACTGCTGGGACCGGCCCGCTTTATACCGGTCTATTTAGTAAAAGCAGTTCCGGCCCTGAACCAACCGACCTATTTGGACGGCAATTTCGCCGCCAGATTCTTAGCCGCGGCGCGTCTCGCAGCCAGCCTGACCCTAATGCTGGTCGCGGTCTTAAGCCTGATCTGGCTTGTCAAGCGCATCATTTATATTTCCTTCCGCAGCGGGCATAAGTACTAGTCTTCTTTAGCCAGTTCTTCCTGGCTCTTTTCCACAACTGTCAGCGTTCTTTCCAGCGCCGTGTGCAGATTGGCAAAGATGCCCTGTGCGTATTCTCTTGCACCGTCTTCAATTTCTTTGGCCCTGCGTTCACTTTCCTGCAGCAGGCGTTTACTTTCCTCTTGAGCCTGGCGGTAGACCTCGCTGTTGCGCACTAATTTGCCCGCATACTCTTCCGCTTTGGCAATTATCCGTTCCGCCTGCAGCTGGCTTTCGCTGATCATTTTTTCCCGTTCGGACGAAACGGCCTCCGCACGTTTAATCTCCCGGGGAATTGCGGCCCTGATCACATCCACCAATTCAAACAATTCATCGCTGTCCAGCAAAATCTTGCCGATTAGGGGCACTTCCGTTGCTTGTTCGATTAAAATCTCTAACTGGTCGATTAGTACTAACAGGTTCATTTCACTCACCGCCCGGCCTCCCCATCGTTATACTTCGCATATAAACGTTCCGCCACAGAGGGACTGACCCATTTGGAAATATCCCCGCCTAGGCTGGCGACCTCTTTAATCGCGGAGGAACTGATAAATGAATAGTCGCTGCTGGTCATCATAAACACCGTTTCAATCGAGCTGTCCAAATTGCGGTTCATGGCGGCCAGTTTAAATTCGAACTCAAAGTCGGTAACGGCCCGCAAGCCGCGCACAATGGCGATGGCGCTCTTTTGGCGGGCATAATCCACCGCTAAGCCGGAAAAAGTCTCCACGCTTACATTTGTCAGCCCCCTTGTCTCCGCGATCAGCATCTCCATCCGCTCTTCCACCGTAAATAGGGGAATTTTATGGGGGTTGTGTAAAATAGATAGATAAAGATGATCGAATAAATTGCATGCCCGCTTGATGATGTCCAGGTGCCCGTAGGTCATGGGGTCAAAGGTACCGGGACAGACTCCGATTCTCACCGCAACTCCTCCTTGTGCCCGTAAAAATATAAAGCAGTATCGCCATAGCGCTGTTCGCGCCATAATTTGAATTTCGACATGGAAGGCGGAGCATCCTCTTTTTTCCTGCCTTCCGCGATAATTTGTCCCCCATTCGCTAACAAGGAGGATAAATCCAAACCAGCCAGCGTTTTTTGAATCAAACCGCTGCCGTAAGGGGGGTCAAGAAATATATAATCAAAGGCCGGCCCCTCCCGCTCTAAACGAGGCAGGACGCGCAGTACATCGGCAGGATAAACCTTGCCGCCCGCCAACCCGGTTTTGGCTATGTTGGCCCGCAGCGTCCTCACACTGCTGCGGTTGGCCTCAACCCACACAACGTAGTCCGCGCCGCGGCTCAGCGCTTCCAAGCCCACCGCCCCGCTGCCCGCATATAAATCGAGAAAGCGGCTGCCGGCCACCGCCGGGCCGAGAATGCTGAACAGGGCCTCTTTAACGCGGTCCGCGGTCGGCCTGGTAAACGTTCCGGGCACACCGGCCAGCCGGACTCCTTTCGCTTTTCCCGCAATGACACGCATGGGCTCACCTCTCTGGAAATCTTTCCCTGTATAAAAAAACGGTTCACCGCCGCATACTAACACTCGAAGAGAACGACCTCCCCAAAGGGTAAAAAACAGTTTCTCCTCTCCCGAGGGCAGCGGCTGAACTACAACCGTTGCCTTTCTAATTCTGCCCGCAGCTGCGGGTACCGCCCTAGCTCAGGATCGGTGGCCAGCAGCCTTTGGGCCTCTGCCGCGCTGAATTCAAGCAGATCCCGATCCTTTTCCAAATCCGCCACCCTAAACAAGGGCTGTCCCCACTGGCGCACGCCCATCAGATCGCCCGGCCCGCGCAAACGGAGATCTTCTTCCGCGATGAAAAAACCGTCCGTGGATTTGCGGATCACCTCTAGTCTCTCTTTGGTCTGTTCTCCATAGGTGTAGGCCAATAAAAAGCAGATCCCCGCCTTAGCGCCCCTACCTACTCGGCCGCGCAGCTGATGCAGCTGTGCTAAACCAAAACGTTCCGCATTTTCAATCACGATCACGGTAGCATTAGGCACATCCATACCCACTTCAATGACGGTGGTGGCGATTAACACATCAATTTCACCCCGGTAAAAGGAGTTGAAAATTTCTTCTTTTTCCCTGCCCATTTGGCCGTGAATCAGGCCGACGCGCACCTCAGACAGAGGGCCCTGCTGTAGGTTTTCCATTTCCTGCACGGCCGCCTTTGCCTCTAGATGCTCCGATTCTTCCACAAGGGGAAAGACTACGAAGGCCTGTTCGCCCCGTTTTACGCGCGAAACGAGGTAGCGGTAAACATCCGCCCTCTGCCTAGGATCGATCAAACGGGTATCAACCCTTTGGCGCCCTTGGGGCAGTTGGCGGATTTCTGTCGTTTCCAGGTCACCATAGGCAGTCAATGCCAGCGAGCGGGGGATGGGCGTTGCGCTCATGACTAATAAATCCCCACTGCCCTTGCCTAAAAGGGCAGCCCGCTGCCTAACCCCGAAACGGTGCTGTTCGTCAACGATGGCCAGTGTCAGGTGCTTAAACCTTACCTTCTCCGTAATCAGGGCGTGAGTGCCCACCACGACGTTGGCTGTACCCTCTTCAATCGCCTCCCGCACCCTGTTTTGTTCTTTACTCGGCAAATTGCTCACCAAAAGTTCCACCTCTACCCCCAAGGGGCCCAAGGCCCGCTGCAGACGTTTGGCCATCTGCCTGGCCAAGACCTCAGTGGGGACCATCATGGCCACCTGGCCCCCGCTTTCCACCGCCTTTAGGGCACCATATTCCGCGACGATTGTCTTACCCGAACCAACCTCGCCCTGGATTAGACGGCGCATGGGACGTGTCGCTTCCATGTCTGCCCCCACCTCTTGCAGGGCCCGCTCCTGGTCTTCCGTCAGTCGGAAAGGCAAAGACGCCCTATAGGCCTTAACAAGCTTACCGTCAGGCCGGTGAGCGATACCCCGCGCCTGCCCCCACCCGCGCTGTAAATTGAGATGGAAGAGAAAAAACTCTTCGAAGACCAATCTTTGCCTGGCCCTGCTTTGGCTCGCCCAATCGGGCGGAAAATGTAGTGCGGCCAGCGCTTCGCCTCGCCCCATGTAGTCTTGCAGGTAAGACTTGGGCAGGCATTCGGGCACTTCGCTGAGGTACTTCAAAACAAAACGCGCCCAGGCCACCCTTTGCTGATTGGAAATACCGGCAACCAAAGGATAAACGGGCATAAGACCTCGGTGGGCGGGGGCTTCTAGGAAAAATTCGGGCGAACTCATTTCCAAAGTGCTAAACCCCTCTTTAACCAAGCCATAAACCCACAGGTTCTTAGCCCGCTGCAGCCGGCGGTATAAGTAACTGTCCCCCCTGCCTCGATGGTGCACAAACCAAGTCAGCGTCAAAATGCCTCCCAGGCTGCCTTGGATAATGCGGCGGCCCTGCGGAATGGGCCGCTCCTGCAGATAAAATAGGGGGCCGGAAACAAGCTGTTCTTCGCCCGGGCTTACCTCGTGGGGGCTGAGTACCGCTTGGAAGTCCTTATAACTTCTGGGAAAGCTGAACAGCACGTCTTCCAAGGTGGCCAAGCCCAGTTTTTTCAGTTCTTGGGCGCGCTTCGGGCCCACGCCCGTCAAAACGGTTACAGGCTGTTTGAGCATACTTTGTCCTTGTTCTGTCATAAACTCACCCCTTGCAGTTCCCGCCCCGGCGCATAGCAAGAGCCCTTAGGCATGCCTAAGGGCTTTCTTGGTAGGAGTTTACACCGGGTAGATGAATAGGGCGATTGTACCTGCGCCGGTATGCACCCCAATCGTGGGCCCTATGGAGCCGATGATTATTTCCCGCTCCAGCGGAAGCTGCCCTTCCAAATAGCGGGCCAGCCGTTCCGCATCCTCCCGAGCGTTGGCATTGCTGATCGCGGCCGTCAATTTACGGTCCGGGTGGCGGTTCTTAAATTCCTCCATCAATTCTCTAATGCGGTTGAGCGCCTTCGCCTTGCCGCGGATCTTTTCAAAAGGAGCCACCATGCCGTCCTGCACCGTTAAAATGGGCTTGATGCTCAGTAAGGTGCCCATAAAGGCGGAGGCCATGCCGATGCGCCCATTTTTCTGCAAATATTCCAAAGTGTCCACCACAAAATAGACCTGCAAATTATCAATAATTGGCTTTAATTCGGCCAGCACCTGCTCCACATCTGCACCGGCCTGCACCGCTCGCGCCGCCGCGGCGGCGACTACGCCGATCCCCAATGAAGCGCATTGGGAGTCAATTACTTTAACATCTATGTTTGGGTCAAGCATACTGGCGGCCAACACCGCCGATTGATAGGTACCGCTCATTTTACTGCTTAAGTGGATAGAAATGATAGTGTCGCCGGGTTGGGCAATGTTCTCGTAAACACGGACGAAATCAGCCGGCGAGGGCTGGCAGGTGCTGGGAATTTCGCTCTCCGCTTCCAATTTGCGGTAAAACTCTTCCACTGAAATATCGACGCCATCCCGGTAAATTTCTTCGCCGAATTGCACTGTCAAGGGAACCACATGAATTTGCAGCGTTTCCAGAACCTCTTGCGGGAGATCACTGCCGCTGTCTGTTACAACATGGATTTTGGACACTTGTCTACCCCTCCTCTGCTATTCAACAGAAACAATGTAATAGTAAAGTGGCTGCCCACCCTGATAGACTTCGACCTCACATTGGGGGTATTTTTCCTGTACATCGCCGTAAAGCCGCTCCGCTTCGCTTTGATCCTGGTCCTCCCCGTAATAAATGCTAACCACGGACGAGTCCTCATCGATCAGAGTTTGCAGTAAATCGAAGGCCACTTCGCTGGGATCAGAACCAACTACCGCAATCTTCCCATCCGCCAGGCCGATGATATCCCGCTCCTCGATACGCAGATCCCCTGCCACGGTGGCTCTGACCGCAAAGGTTACCTCCCCCGTTTTGACCTCTCCCATGCCGTCCTCCATTGCTTCTAGGTTGGCTTGTAAAGAATCTTCCCCCACAAAATTCATCAGCGCACTGATTCCCTGCGGTGTGGAACGGGTGGCCACCACGCCCACCTGTTTATCCACTAATTCTTTGGCCTGCTGGGCAGAGAAAATCACATTCTTATTATTAGGAAGGATAATGACCGCCTCCGCGTTAACGCTGTCAACTGCTTTGACGAGCTCTTCCGTGCTTGGGTTCATTGTCTGCCCGCCCGAGACAATACAATCTACGCCCAGGCTGCGGAAGATCTCCGCCAGGCCCGGCCCCGGTACCACCGCCACCAGACCTAGGGGTTTTGCCTTTTCCTCTTCTCGCCGGGGAAAACCCACTACATTATCCTCTTCTAAATTCAGGCGGTGCTGCTGCCTGTGTCCTTCGTAATCGAGATTTTGTAAATACATATTGTCAATGGCGATTTCGGTTACATTGCCCAAAGAAGCGCAAAACTGCAGTACGTCCCCGGGAAAATCAGTATGAATATGCACTTTGAGCACATCATCATCGCCCACGACGATCATCGAATCCCCTTTGTCAATCAATTCTGCACGCACAAGTTCCGCATCAAGACTGTCACCGAGAATGATAAATTCTGTACAGTATTTGTTGGCCAATACTTCCGCGGCGGGATGCTCCCGCTCGACCACTGCTAAAGGCGGCCTTTCTTCCGTTTCAGCCAGTTCTTCCACCGTAAGTGTCAAACCATCAACCATGCCCTCATAGATACAAAGCATTCCCTTGCCGCCCGCATCCACAACACCCGCCTCTTTCAAAACGGGCAGAATATTGGGGGTATCATCTAGCGCTTCCCGGGCGGCTCGGAGGGCGGCCCGCAGCACTTTTTCCACATTTGCGCCTTGTTCGGCGGCTTCTTGAGCGGCCTCGCCCGCTTTGCGGCCCACCGTGAGCATGGTGCCCTCCACCGGTTTCATAACGGCCCGGTAGGTCGTTTCTGAGGATACGACAAAGGCCCGGGCCAGATCCGCACCTGTTGCCTCCCCATTGACCTTGGCCAAACCCTTAGAAAAACCGCGAAAAAACTGGGATAAGATTACGCCGCTGTTACCTCTCGCCCCCATAAGCGAACCACGGGCGAGCAGTGAAGTTAAACGGCCGATATCGTCCCCGTTTGCGTTTTCCAATTCCTTTACAGCCGCATTCAGGGTAAGGGACATGTTTGTCCCCGTATCCCCGTCCGGAACCGGAAACACATTCAATGCATTTACTATATCTTTTTGCTGCTCCAGATTATGGGCGGCTACCAGCAGCATGTTTTTTAACATTGAGCCAGTAATTACGTCCAAGCTTCTTCCCCCGATCACTTTCTTGCTCCCTCAGTTACCCTCACACTTTGGACCTTAATATCGATGCGGTCAACGGTGAGCCCTAACATTCTTTCCACGTGGTATTTAACCCGTTCTTGAACGTTTCTGGCAACCTCGGATATTTTCAAACCGTATTCTACCACAATATAAAGTTGAATGCTGATGCTATCTTCATTAAACTGAACATCCACACCGCGTTCCAAATTATCGCGGCGCAAAAGATCAGTTAATTCTTCTTGAACATTGCGCGGGGCCATTCCCACCAGCCCATAGCATTCCATAGCGGCCACGCCTGAGATCTTTGCAATTACCTCTTCTCGAATACTAATCTTTCCGAATTGAGATTGAATCTGCTGGGCCACATTTGTCCCCCCTTCACGAAAACCTGCCAAATTAGTCCATCAACTTTCATTACTATTTTAACCATAGTCGATTCAATTGTAAAGCTATATATCAGCCGGGCGAAATACGCCTTGCATTCTCCCTATCCCTATGCTAAAATGAGGATCGTTATGGAAACTCGCTCAAAAGGGGGTAAGGATATGGCTAGAAGGTGCATCATTTGCGAGAAAGGCACCCAGTTCGGCAACCGGCGGAGCCGCGCCGAAAACAAGAATCGGCGCAATTGGAAACCCAACCTGCAAAAGGCGCGCATCATCTATCGTGGCACTCCGCGTCGGGCTTACGTCTGTACAACCTGCCTTAGAAGCGGTAAAGTAGAACGTGCCCTTTAAACCAATTTACCCCAAAGCGGGGCTCAATACACATTATGTGGATAACGCACAGTAAAGCATACCCCTAGGTACTAACCTAGGGGTATTTTATGTTTCGGGGTCAACCAAAAGAACTCCTGCTCGCTAAAGGAAATCTTAGGCGAAAGTTGTGGGCCTGAAAATTTCCTCCCGTTTGCCGAGCAGTT
The DNA here is from genome assembly GCA_964626065.1 of uncultured Clostridiaceae bacterium. GTDB lineage: Bacteria > Bacillota > Limnochordia > Darwinibacteriales > Darwinibacteriaceae > UBA3910. The sequence goes on from CAZVDE010000012.1 coordinate 10,534, forward strand.
GAATGACCAAGACCATTATAATGCCCTCAATCAACAGGTAGTTAGCATTATAAACGAGGGAATAAAGCAGTGCGGGCGTCCCCTCCGGAGCATAATGGCCCCAAAACACAACGCCGGCCACAACATGGACAACATAGCGGGCCAAAACGGCCACAATCGTGCCCTTGATGCGCATCCGGCGCAGTGCGCCGAAACCGGCCAGCCCCACCGCCGCGTAGGGTAGGGGGTAATCCAAGAGAATTTGCAGCGGGTGCACAAAACTAGGCCCGAAAAGCAGCTTAATCAAGCCGTGCACAGCACCGCCCAGCATACCTATTTTACCCCCGCGCCGAAAAGCCAGAACCAAAATGGGCAGCATTTCCAAAGTTACACTGCCCCCATAGGGCATTTTAAACAGTTTCAAAAAAGACAGCAGCGCGGCTGCCCCCACCATCAACGAGACTTCCAACATAATCCTTAAGTTTTTACTATCCATGGCATCGACCTCCCTAGTAGTAACGAGTGATCCGCACGGTACGGCCAGTAAAAAAACATGGGCCAAAGCGGTCCATGTTCAGCTTACCGCTTCCCTACGCTGGAATTATCCAACAGGTTCTAAGGGTTAGGATGTCAAGCACCCCGTCTCAGCATGATGCACCCCTAGCGGAACTATTTCGTTTGCCTACTATTTCTCGTCAATTGGGAAAAGTCCTGCCTCCAATCGACAAAAGAAAAGCACCCCCGTCGATCGGGATGCTTTTCTAAAATCAGCGGATCGGCTGTCGTTGGTTTATCTCTATGGACTTCGCTGCGAACGCGAAGTGTCTGCGCCCAGGGAGGTGATATTTTTTTTATGGATGATCTCGGGGATTTCATCCCCGGCGGAGATTGCTCTCCAAAAATACTGTCCCCCTTTCTAAATGTAAAATCCAGCCGTCAGCTTATAAATATAATACAATGAATTATCAGACTTGTCAACCATAGTTGTTAAATATTTCAACATTAATTTTCTAACCACTGGGACCGCATTTTCTTTATGTAAAGATTAGGATCGTCCGCATGGAAAATCGCGGAACCGGCCACAAAATTATTTGCCCCCGCCTGCGCTAAATGTGAAATATTGCTCACAGCCACTCCCCCATCCACTTGCAGTTCAATGGGGAGATCGCCAATCATTTGCCTGCACTTTTTTATTTTTTCGAACATGGCCGGGATAAAGCTTTGACCACCGTAACCGGGGTTCACCGTCATAATTAGGATCAGATCCACATCGGCGAGCACGTATTGCAGTCCGTCCAGGGGTGTATGGGGGTTTAGGGCTACCCCCGCTTTCGCGCCTAATTCTCTAATCTGATTCAGCGTACGCTGCAGGTGCACCACAGTTTCGTAATGAACAGTAATGAATTCGGGCTGGGCGGCTGCGAAATCCGCAAGGTATCGCTCTGGCTTTTCGATCATAAGATGAATATCTAAAGGTAGCTGCGAGCAGCGCCGCACCGCATCTACGATGGGCAGCCCGAAACTAATATTAGGCACGTAACTGCCATCCATCACGTCCAGATGGAGCAAATCGGCGCCGCTCACTCGGCGCAGTTCAGCCTGTAAATGGCAAAAATCAGCTGCCAAAAGAGAAGCGCTGATTCGTTTTTCCATAGTAACCACCACTTTCTAATAAATGGGCGCCTCCACTTCTTCCAATAAGCGCAGGTAATGCTCGTAGCGATGGGCCAAGATTTCGCCCGCTTGAACCGCCTTTTTTACGGCGCAGTTTGGCTCACGTCGGTGCAAACAACCGCGAAACTGACACAGATCGCGGTAATCGTTCATATCCGGGAAGGCGTACTGCAGTTCAGCCCCAAGGCCCGCTTCCAGCGCAAGCTGGGAAAAGCCCGGTGTGTCCGCTACAAGGCCCCCTGACGGCAGGGGCAAAAGAGTGACCGTCCTAGTCGTGTGGCGGCCGCGCTGCACCCGAACGCTCACCGTCTGTACTTCCAAATCAAGTTCGGGCAGTAACGCATTGAGCAGCGAAGACTTACCCGCACCGCTCGGCCCGGCCAAGGTACTGATTCTGCCGCTCAGCTTTTCTTGAAGTTCAGCCAGTCCCCAGCCCTCTTTGGCGCTGGTAATAAGAGTTTCATAGGGAATGCCCGCATACATGGCTCGCAATTTTTCTGCACCGGCTGCGGCCAGTTCGCCTTTATTAAATAAAATAAGCACATCGAGGCGGGCCAATTCCGCGTGGACTAAAATGCGATCAAGCAGTAGCAGGCTGGGCTTAGGGTTTTCAGCCGCGAAGACTACAACGACTTGATTTACATTGGCTATGGCAGGCCGTACCAGTTCTGTCAGGCGCGGCAGGATCCGTTCCACCACGCCGCGGCCTTCCTCGCCGCTTATTTCCACCCGATCGCCTACCAGAATCCGCTGTTCATCAAGGCGCAGCCTGCCCCGCAATGTACAAAGAAAAAGTCCCTCTGCCGTCTGCACCTCGTATTGCCCACCAACACCTTTGAGAATAATTCCTTTTTTCATGGGCCCTAAAACTTCTGGTCGTAGAACTGGCGGGCGCCGATATAAACCTGTAATTTCGCGCCTTCGCCGCGGCCCTGAACAGTACGAACCACCCTACTTCCCCCTTCATGTTTTTCCCGATACACTTCCCGAGCGCCAAAATCATCGATGACCAGGATGACCACCTCTTGTTCGCCCCCCGGGGGCACAAGAATGGTCACTTCCTCCGTTTTCCAAAGGTTTTCGTGCACCCACTCCACCTCTTCTTTCGGCTCTGTGGGTGTTGTTTCCGGTGCCGCGGGCTTGGCCTCGCCTTGGGAATAGACAAAATCAATTCTACTGCCCGCCTCAACTTCCGTCCCCGCCCGTGGATTTTGCTCCACAATCCGGCCTTCCGCAAAAATAGTACTATATTCGGGCCAGGCGTTGCCCACATCTAAGCCCAGCTCCTGCAGCTGTGCTTGCACCGCGGAGAATTCCCGGCCTTTAAAATCAGGCACAACCACCGCAGCACTGCCCCGTTCTCCTTTATTAATCACGAGATTGACCGCGGTGCCTTTAACCACTATCTCACCGGGTTCGGGCCACTGCTCTAAAATGGTATTGGGCAGGGCCTGGGGATCAAATGCTTCCGTTTGTTCGCCCAAAACAAATCCGGATTGGGTCAAATTTAGTTTGGCTTCTCGGGTTGAAGCGCCGAGCACGCTGAGCATCTCCACTTCTTCAGGGCCCTTGCTGACCCGCACCGCAATCTCCCGATTTTCCTTGACCATGCGCCCCGGCAGCGGGTCCTGACTGATAATAAACCCTTCAGGCTGCTCGTTGTCAAAAACGAACTGCTCGACTTTTAAGATCAGGCCCGCACTGCGCAGCACCCGCCGGCCCTCCAGCTCGAAAAGGCCAACAACGCTGGGCACCTGGACATCATCGGGAAACAAAAGTAGGGGAATCAGGCGCACAAGCCCAAAGCCCAGCCCGCCCAGGACGACTAAAACGGCCAACACAATCACCAGTTTGCGGCGGCCCTTTTGTTTTTTCTTACCCTTAACCACTGCCATACCACCCTCTTCTCCCGGTTCAACGGCGGCTAAGGGGAGAGTATCCCCTTCTATGAGCCGCTGCTCACCATCTGCCTCCAGGCGCCGTTCGATTCTTTGAAAAACGCCCACCGCCTCCTGCGCTCCACTGGGGCGGTCTTTGATTTCTTTGGCCAACAACTTCAGCACCAACTGCTCCAAATCCCGATCTAACCCGCGAGTTGCTCGCCTCAAAGGCGGCGGCGGATCTTGGATCTGCATCAAAGCTATCGAAACGGCCGATTCGCCCGTAAAGGGCACCCGCCCGGTGATCATCTCGTATAAGACGATGCCCAGCGAATACAGGTCACTGGCCGCCTGCACGTTCACCCCGCGGGCCTGTTCCGGCGAAAAATAGTGGACTGAGCCCAAAACGGTGCCCGTTTGGGTCAAGTTACTGCTGGACATGGCCTGGGCAATCCCAAAATCGGTGACTTTAACCCGCCCTTCGCCCGTAATTAAGATGTTGTGGGGTTTGATATCGCGGTGAATGATCCCGTGTTCGTGGGCATGGGCTAAACCCATGGCAATCTGTTTGCCCACGCTGACGATGAATTCCTGCGAAAAGCCCTTTTTTTCAACGATCAACTGCCGCAGGTTTTTGCCGTGCACAAATTCCATGACAATGAAATGGACCCCGCCCGTTTCGCCCACATCATAGATATTGACGATATTGGGATGCGATAAACTCGCGGCGGAACGGGCCTCGCGCCTAAAACGCTCCACAAACTGCTCATCATCGGCAAATTGTTCCCGCAGGATTTTGACAGCCACGATCCGGTTCAACAGCAGATCCTTAGCGCTGTAAACCCGGGCCATACCGCCGCTGCCCACTTCTTCTAAGATTTCATATCTGTTGACCAAAACTTCCCCAATCATGGTCTCACCTTACACCTTTCTTACCAGCCAGGATCTGCAGGGCTTGCTCAATAATGGCGGCACCGATTGGCGCCGCGGCAGCACTCCCGGCGCCGCCGTGCTCAACCAGGACTGCCGCGGCAATCTGCGGCAGATAGCTGGGCGCATAGCCGATAAACCAAGAGTGATCGGCTCCGGAACCGGCCTGGGCAGTACCCGTTTTCGCGGCCAACTGCACATCTTCTTTATACACGCCGCTGGCGGTGCCGGCCTGTACAGCCAGGACCATGGCCTCGCGCACCTCAAGTGCGGCCCGCTCCGGTAAAACTGAACCTAGGCTTACCGGGCGCGTAATCTGCCTGAGGCGCAAGCCGCCCCGCAGCTCCTGCACCAGGTAGGGCCGCATCAGAACCCCGCGATTGGCCAACGCGGCAGCCGTTACCCCCATTTGCAGCGGGGTAACCAGTAGTTCGCCCTGTCCAATGCCCATTAAGGCCCGATTATAATCGGAATAGGCCCTTTCCGGGACAAAGCCCGCCCGGCCCCCCAGTTCAATTTGGGCCTCGCTGCCCAACTGAAACAGGCGGTAATAATCGAGCAATTCATCACCTAAGCCCACGGCAAGTTCAGCAAAAACGGCATTGGAAGACAAGGCCAGCGCTTCCTCTGTGCTGATTGAACCCAGCGCTTGGCCGGCAAAATTCCGGATGGAGCGGCCGCCTATCTGAAACGATCCGGTATCGAGCCAGATCTGCCCCGGCTCAACCAATCGTTTTTCAAGGGCAGCCCCATAGACTATCGGTTTAATCACGGACCCGGGCGGGTATAAACCTTGAATAACGCGGTTCAAGAAAGGACTTCGCACATCGGCCACATAATCTGACCAGTTCTCGGCCAAAGAATTGCCATCCAGCCAGGGGGACGAAACTAAAGCCAAAACCTCCCCTGTGGCGGGAATGAGTGCGATCGCCGCGCCGATGCGGTTTGCCATCGCCGCTTCCGCCGCTCGCTGCACTTCAAGATCGATTGTGGTCAGCACGTTTCTGCCCGCAAGCAGATCTTCGTGGTAAATCCTCTCTAGGCAGGTCAGGCCGTAACGGGGGTGAAAATACCCCACAACATGGGATAGGGACGGCAAGGCATAGACACGCCTGAACTCCTTTTCCGCGCCCAGCGTGGCCGCGAGCGGCAGGCCGTCCCGATCTAAAATAGCACCCCGGGGCTCCTTAAACATTTGGTAGTAACGGGGATTAGCCGGGTGCTCCGCCAAATCGGCGCAGAGATGCCAATAAAACAGGCTACCTAATATGATAACATAACCGGCCAAAACCCCCAAGAACCACTTGCGGGAAGGGAACTTCACAATTTTTCCCTCCCCAGCCCGGTGAGCATGCCGAGCATCCACAGCTGGGCGATTAAGGAACTAGAACCATAGCTGACGAAGGGTAGGGTCATGCCTGTAAAGGGTACCAGCCGCAAGATACCGCCCACAACCAAAAAGACTTGGCAGTGCAGTAACAGGGTAAAGCCCAGCCCCACTAAGCGCAGGGCGGAATCTGCGGTACCGGACAAAAGGCGGAAGGCCCAAAAAGCAAGGCCCAGGTAGACAATGATTACGGAAAAGGTGCCCAAAAGGCCCATTTCTTCCCCCATAAGCGCCAATAAATAGTCAGTGTGTACCGCGGGAATCACGCCGGCCAGGCCCGCACCGAGCCCTCTGCCCACCGCCCCGCCCGCATTAAGGGCAAACAAGCCCTGTAAGACTTGATATCCCTTGCTTTCCAGGTAATCCCAGGGCAGTAGCCAAGCGAGTATCCTAGTGCGCAAATGGGGAAAACAGAACAGTGAGCCTCCCAGGCCGGCGAAGGCCAACCCCGCGTAAAAGGCCGCTTTCTGCCAGCTGAACTGAACTGTGAGAAAAAGGGCGCCGAAAACCAAAAACACTAATAAGGCGGGCCCCAGATCGGTCTGCCAGGCCAACAGCAGGAAAAATGAGGCCAATACCGCCCAACTTTTAAGATCCATTCCCGAGCGAGCTGCCTTGCCATCGGCCATTTTATGGCCTAGATAGATTATGAGAAAAATACGGGCAAACTCCACCGGTTGAAAAGTGACACCGGCCAGTGTCAGCCAAGCTTTGGCACCTCCGATGCGCCGGCCGAAAAGGGCGGTGGCCGCCAGCGGCACCACGGCTGCCGCCGCACTTAAAACGGGCAAATCAAGCCCCGGGAGGGGCAGGAGCAGCCCGATTAAATACGCACCCGCGCCGATTACAAGGCCCCAAAACTGCTGCGCAGCCCACTTCGCATCTAAACGGTATAAAAACAGCCAACCCAAGAGGGCTAAGAAGGACACCAGGGGCAGGGCACCCGCGGCATATGCGCATTTTTTTGTAACGAAAAATAACAAGGCAAACAGCAGCCAAATGACCACAGGCTGCCACCAGCAGACAGCCCCCCCGGCCACATAAAGCCACAGAGCCATCCCACCCAGCCACACCGCAAATTGGAGCCAAGCACGGTAGAGAGGTCGCAAAGGCAGGCCTCCTTAAACTCTTGCCAAAATCACCGTGACATTATCGGGCCCGCCCGCCCCGTTGGCCAGATCAACCAACTCTTGGGCAGGGTTTTCATATTCACTGGCCCGTTTTAAGACCCTTTCAATCTCCCGGTCAGCAATGACATCCGTCAAACCGTCCGTGCAGAGCAGGACATAACTACCCGGCGGCAAAATTTGTGACTTAAGTTCGATGTCAATCTGCTGAGAGCCCAAAGCCTGTGTAAGCATATGGCGCTGATCATGGCTGCGGGCCTCAATAGCTGTGATTGTACCCGAACGCACCAGCTCGCCCACTATAGAGTGATCCTGAGTGAGTTGGTGCAGCGCCTCGCCGCAATAAACATATCCCCTGCTGTCACCCACATGGCCCAGCGTTAGTTGGGCGCCCCCTTCCACAAGGGGCTGCAGGTAGGCTAGGGTAATGGTTGTCCCCATTCCGTTGTAAGCCGGATTTTCGGCCGCAGCGGATAAAATGTGCCGCTGCGCTGACTCGATTGCCAAGCGCACTTCCCCTAGGGGATCCTTTCCCACAAACGGAAATTCCTGCACCGCCTGCACCGCCAAACGGGCGGCAACTTCGCCGGCAGAATGCCCGCCCATGCCATCGCAAACAACGAGGTAGCGCGAACCCACCCCGCAAGCATCCTCATTGTTGGCACGAACAAGCCCCACATCCGTTGCAGTCATGACATTCATGGCCGACACCCCTAATTCAATTCCTCAAGCATGCTCTGCACAAGCCGCACTACAATCCGGACCAGCAAAACCATGAGCACGGCCCGGGCCACCCACGCAATCACAGCCACGTTTATCGCTCCTCGTAAACCAAGACGGCCCCACCGATCTCAATTCGATCGCCTGCCTTTAATAGGGCGGTGGCAGCGGAAACCCCATTGATTAAGGTTCCGTTGGTGCTGCCCAGATCCTTTATTCGCCAAACGGGCCCTTCTTTGATCAATTGAGCATGCTCTCTGCTCACCCGCGGATCCGCCAGCCTTAAGTGGCAGTGAGCCGCCCGGCCGATGATTAACCCAGGCTGCAGCGCCACCCTTTCACTATAAAAGGGCGGGCCCGCGCCCAGCTTGAGGTAAGCCCGCTGCCGAGTACGCAAAGAATAAGGTTTAGTGGCGGAAAAATTCTGCGCCTTCTTTTCTTCTGCCCGACCATACCCTTTTCCTTTTATTGCTTGCAATAATCTTGCCAATCGCCGGCAGAATGCTACCATGGCTAACCCCTTTAGATCATTATACTTTGCCGCGCAGCTGGCCGCAGGCGGCATCAATGTCGCTGCCCCGTTCTTTGCGGATCGAAACGGGGATTTGGCCGGCCGCCAAAATTTCAGCAAAGGCCTTTATCTCCGCTGCTGCGGGCCGCCGAGCATCAACGACCGGATTAACGGGAATCAAATTAACGTGGCACAGCAGGCCGCTGAGCAAATCGCGCAGCCGGTGCGCATCCGCCGCACCGTCATTAAAATCCTTAATCAGGGCATACTCAAAGGAGATGCGGCGGCCGGTCCGTTCAGTGTAATAACGAGCGGCGGCGAGCAGCTCTTCTAAGGGATAGCGTTTATTGATGGGCATAATCTCCGTTCTCTGCCGGTTGTGGGCCGCATGGAGCGAAATGGCCAGGTTAACCTGCAGTTCTTCCTGGGCCAATCTCTTTATCTCAGGCACCAGCCCGCAGGTGGAAATGGTGAGCCTGCGCGCCCCCAGATTAAGGCCTAGGGGGTCATTGAGCAGGCGCAGGCTTTTCAAAACGGCGCGGTAGTTGGCCAAGGGCTCGCCCATGCCCATATACACAACATTAGTAATGCTGCTGCCCTCGCCGCGCAGCCTGTTTTCCACCCATAGGACCTGGCCTACAATTTCCCCGGCGCTGAGGTTGCGAGTAAAACCGGAGAGGCCGGTTGCGCAAAAAGAACAGCCCATGGCACAGCCCACCTGCGCGGAGATGCAGACTGTCCGCCTTTCATCTTCCGGGATCAGCACCGTCTCCACCGCTGCCCCGTCTTTTAAAGCAAATAAGTATTTTTCTGTGCCATCCCGAGATTTTTGCCGCGTGCGTTCTTCTAAGGGCAGGGGGCTCTCGCATTCCGCTTGCAAAAACGCAATCAAATCTTTGGGCAGGTTGCCCATATCCTGAAAACGCACAGACACGCGGCGGTGAATCCAGGCAAACAGCTGTTTGGCACGGTAAGCGGCAAAACCTTTGCTCTGCAGCCACTGAGCCAATTCGTCACAGAAAAGTCCGGTCAAATCTAGATTACCCTTATTATCCATGTTTAGACCTCCAGTAAAGGGTGGGATTATGAGTAAAAGGGCAAAAGTACATTTCTTAACCCTGTATGTGGAGTACCTTTTAGATCAGGGTATCCGTTCGGAAGAATACTATTTGGGCGACGCCTCTCGTTTCTTGCGTCACCTCCTGGCCACCGCAACCCCCCGGCAGGTGGAAGAGTATATTCTTACAACCACCGACTCCGCCACTTACCGCCGGCGCCTGGAAAAAACACTGCGCAAATTCTTCATTTTTGCCGAAGAAAGGCTGGCCATCTCCCCTCCCGAACTGCCCCGGGGGATAAAAAAGACCAGATAGGCACCTGGTCTGGGAATAATTAAAGATGGTCGGGGCGACACGATTTGAACGTGCGGCCTTCGCGTCCCGAACGCGACGCTCTACCAAACTGAGCCACGCCCCGTAACTCCAGTATAAACCCAGTTTGGCGCGTTTGTCAATGAGAAAAGAATAAGGCGCCTTCTGCCCCGGCGCCTTATTGCGTTGCTCATGACTTGGCCTCTTCGCTGATCTTAGCTATAATTAACGAATTTGTCGGCACCCGGTCCCGTTTGGCCGCGCCGCAAATTTTCCGAATATAGGCGTCATTGCCGTTCTCCCAGGCCGAAGCCACCGCATTGCGGATGGCGGCCTCCACCCCGCCGCTGGTCGTCCCGTATTTTTCCGCCAAAGCGGGGTACATTTCCTTGCTTAAGCTGCCGCCCAAATAACCTTCTTCCACACACATTAAAGCCGCCTCGCGCAGGTAAGAAAACCCCTTATAGTGAGACGGCACCCCCATGTTATGTAAAAGTTCAGTGATTTTTTGTTTATGCCGAACGGACGGTTCCGCCGCAGCGGCCAACTCTGCCGTTGATTGCGCCCGATCCTCGGTGCTGAACTGCCTGATGCGATCAACCAGCACTTGCAGGCGGAAGGGTTTGATCATAAAATAATCCGGATCCAAAGCCTGCAGCCTAGAGATGAGCCTATCCGTGCCGAAGGCTGTAATCACAATCACTTTCGGCTGCCGCGGCAGATCCAGTGCCTTCAATCTCTCTAAGACACCGATGCCGTCTAAATAGGGCATGGTTATATCCAGTACAACCACATCGGGCTGCAAATCCTGAATCTTTTTTAGCGCTTCTTCTCCGTCATGGGCCACCCCGATAGTCTGTAGATCGTGCTGCCTATCTATATACTCCCCCAGCACCTGACACAACTCCACATTGTTGTCCACAATCAAAACTTTCATCTACGACCACCTTCCAATAGTTAACTTTAAGTTAACTATTCGCCGTAAAAATGATAATTCCTGCAAATTGTGAAACTGCGCCTATGTTTCTCGTTTTCTGAATAGGGAAACAAAGAACCCGTCCAGCCCATGCAGGTGAGGCCAAAACGTGCGCATCCAGGGCGTTTCCTTCTCAGTTTGGGGAAACCAAGCAGGTAGGGCCGCTCCGGCAAAGGGCGCGTTTTCTTCTAAAAAAGAATGGGCCACCTCCTGATTTTCCCAAGACGTGAGGGTGCAGGTGGAATAGAGCAAAACTCCGCCCGGGCGCACATATGCTGCCGCCTGCTTGAGGATTGCCTTTTGCACCGCCACCAGACCTTCGATTTCATTCTTGCTTTTGCGCCAGCGAATATCGGGCCGCTGACGCATCGTACCTAGGCCGGAACAGGGGGCATCGACCAAAACGGCATCAGCTTGCGGCAAAGGTTGCTCCCGGCGGGCATCTGCCTGCAGAGTGCTGATGATAGAAACCCCGAGCCGTTCCGCATTTTCGCGCACAAGCCCCAAACGGGCGCGATTAGCGTCCAGAGCGAGGATTTTGCCCTGATTGCCCATCAGCTGGGCTAAATGGGTGGCTTTACCCCCGGGCGCACTGCACAGATCGTAGACTGTCATATCTGGCTTGGCACCAAGCGCATGGGCCGCCAGAGCACTGCTTTCGCCTTGTATGTAAAATTTCCCCGCGGCCAGCCACGAGGAGCGGATCACGAGTTGGGCCGGGGAAACCCGCAGCACATCAGGCGCGTAACGTCCGGGAAGCACCGTTATTCCGGCCTCAAGCAGATGAGCCTGCACTTCTTCCCTTGTGGCGCGCAGCGTGTTCACACGCACCTGCATCTCAGGTGAGCGGTTCATAGCCCGGCAGAGCCGCTCCGTTTCTTCCGAGCCCAGCTGCGCCAGCCAGTGTTGAATGATCCAGCGCGGATAAGAATACTTCACCGCCAAATGGCCTGTTAGATCTATGGCTGCGGAAGGGTAAACGATGTTCCCTTTATTCTTAACCACCTGCCGCAGCACCCCGTTGGTAAAAGACACCGTCCCCTGATGGCCGAAACGGCGGGCCAAGTTCACCGCTTCATTGACCGCAGCAAAATCGGGCACCCTATCCAAGTACATAATCTGGTAAACGGCCAAGCGCAGGTTATACAGGATCAACCGGGGCACTTTTTCCAGGGGCCGCCTGCTGAAGATAGATAAAATATAATCGAGGTTTTTTTGCATGCGCACCGTGCCGTACACTAATTCGGTGTACAAAACCTGGTCCGCTGCGGATAGGTTGCTTTGGCCTAAGCGCAAATTGAGGACTTCCCTCAGGAAGTCCTCCGTTTTGTCATATCCGTTTAAAGTAAGCACAGCTAATTGCCGTGGGTTAGTGACCTTCTTCATCGATCTCTTCTTTGGCCGCGCAAAACTAAAAGCCGAATCAGCTGTGTTGCGGCCACCGCCGCGGCGGCCACGTAAGTTAGGGCGGCAGCGTTCAGTACCGATTTTACCTTCGGCACTTCCGCCCTGTTTAAATAGGCGCCGTCCGTTAAAAAGGCCATAGCCCGGCGAGAAGCATTGAATTCAACCGGCAGGGTGATCACCTGAAAGGCCAAGGCGGCAATGAAAAACCAAATGCCCACAAGCATCAGGGTGTCCCAGGTAAAAATAAAACCAATCAGGAATAGGGGAAACGCCATCTGCGATCCTAAACTGGCCACAGGGAACAGATTGGTCCGCAGGCCCAGGGGAAAATATTCCCGAGCATGCTGGACTGCATGGCCAACCTCGTGGGCCGCCACGCCTAGGGCCGCCACACTACTCCCGCTGTAAACTTCGTTGGACAGGCGCACCGCCCGCTCCCTAGGATCGTAATGGTCCCCCAGCCTTGCCCCGGTTGTCTCCACGACCACATTGTGCAGCCCGTTATCATCCAAAATCCGGCGGGCTACCTGGGCTCCGGTAAGGCCCGCATAGGCCCGCTCCCTAAGATACCGGTTGAAAGTGGACTTGACCTTTAACTGAGCATAAAAGGCTAAAAGAAGGGCGGGAAACACAATAATATAGGTGGAATCAATAAACATCCTATCTCCTCCTATCTTTTGAATTTTTAGGTTAGGCGGCCACCTACCGCCAGGCGGAAGCCATTGGCGAAATCCAAGCCCGAAACGGGTTTTGCATTAGGCCTCTGCAGCTCCATGAGCAGTATGGAACCGTGTCCGCAACCCACTAATAATCCTTCGTCATCTATCGCCAAAATCCGTCCGGGCACGTCCATCTCCGGCCGCATTTTTGCCCGCCAAATTTTGCAGTTTTCCCCTTTGATTACAGTATGGGCGCCGGGCCAGGGATTCATACCCCGCACCAGGCGTTCCAGCTCCGCGGCGGGCCTGTTGAAATCGAGAAAGGCATCTTCCCGAATGAGTTTAGGGGCGAAAGTGGCCCGGGCGTGAAGCTGCGCAATGCGCGGGGCAGTACCGGCCCGGACTTGGCGCAGTGTCTCTTGCAGGAGTTCCGCACCCAACAGCATCAGCCGATCGTGCAGCGCGCCCGCCGTATCATCGGGGCGGATCGGTTCTTTGGCTTGCAGGATAATATCCCCCGCATCAAGCTCGCTGGCCATGTACATAGTGGTCACGCCGGTGAAAGCCTCACCCGACGTTATGGCGGCATTGATCGGCGCCGCACCCCGAAACTTGGGCAAGAGCGAGGCATGGACGTTAATGCAGCCCAATTTGGGTGCCTTAAGCAGGCGCGGGGGGATAATTTGGCCGAAGGCCACCACCACAAACAAATCGGCCCCCAATTCCTCCAGCTGCTCGACCGCCTCCGTACTTCTAATCAGGGGCGGCTGTAAGACGGGCAGCCCCCGCTTAACCGCCCAGGTTTTTACAGGCGAATAAGAATATCTCTGGCCCCTGCCCCGCCGCCGATCGGGCTGAGTGACAACGGCCGCCACCTCATACTCGGCCGCAACTGCCTTGAGGCTCGGTACGGCAAATTCGGGCGTACCCATAAAAACTATGCGCATTTATTCACCAACCTCCAAGCCCACTTCGGCCTCCACTTCCCCAAGCATGCGATCAAGGATTAAGATGCCATCCAAATGGTCAATCTCGTGCTGCAGGGCGCGGGCCAAAAGCTCGTCCGCTTCAATGCGCACCGGCCTGCCCTTTTCATTCAACCCTTCCACAGTAACCTGTTGGAAACGTTTCACATACACCCACCGTTCGGGGACGCTTAAGCAGCCTTCCACGTCTATTTCCTGGCCTTCCCCCGCTTTGATTTCCGGATTCACCAGCACCAAAGGGCCCTCACCCACATCGATTACAATAATGCGCAGGCCCTCACCCACCTGGGGAGCGGCCAAGCCGACGCCGTCCGCTTCATACATTGTATCCAACATGTCGTTGATTAGTTTCACCGTTCTTTTTGTAATTCTGGGTATCTCCTGCGCCCTTGTTTCTAATACGGGGTCACCAACCGTGACGATGTCTAAGACAGCCATAACCGCCACCTCAATTCATCTATTATTATAGTATAACATATTTAGAGCAGAAACAACGGATCAATATCTATTGCAACCCTTACCTCGTCTGAAACGGCCGGCAGATCCCGCAGAAGATCGCTCAGCGGCTCCTCGCTCTTTAAAATGAGCTGCCAGCGGTGGCGCCCCTTAATTTTGCTGATGGGGGCGGGCGCGGGGCCCAAAATGGCACTGCGGCTGAAACCGCGGCCCAGCAGATAACGCTCAATTGCTTGGGCCGCCTCCTTTGTCTCCGCCTCAGGCCCGCTGCATAAGACCCTGGCCAAGTTAAAGAAGGGCGGATAGGAAAGGGCCCGGCGAAAGCTGATCTCCTGCCTGTAAAAACTCAAATAATCGTGGCGCCGCGCACACTGCACCGAAAAGTGATCGGGCTCCGTACTTTTACAGTTGACTAAGAAAACTAGACACTAAATTTGCCGATGAAGACGCTGTTTGGGCGGTTTTTTTATGTCAAATTATATACATTTTAGTGTTGTGCATTGTTATGAATTGTGGTATACTAAAAGTAGTGAAAAGGGAGGTGCCGTGCATGTTTCTTAAGGTTACTAAGCAAAAGAACGGACGTGTTAATCTTTCACTTGTACACGGTTTCAGAGATCCCAAAACAAAAAAGGTGAAACAAAGGGTTGTTGAAAATTTTGGTTACGTAGATGAATACGAACATCTTTACGATGACCCTATCGCCCACTTCAGAGAGGTGGCGCGATTACGAACACTAGAAATGGCAGAAGACGGTAAGGAAATCCCGTTGGGATCCGTTTATGCTGATGAACTTTTGGAGAAAAACGAAGATGCGATGAAGCTTTTAGGCCACCTGCCCATCAGCTCCATTTACCACCAGCTTAAGGTGAATCAGTTTCTCATCAACCGCCAACGCAGTCGGGCCATGGACTACTCTTTGAATGATGTAATGCAACTTCTCATTTATACCCGCATCCTATCCCCCGGCTCCAAGCGTCACAGTTTTGCCCAAAAGGATAAATTGGCCGGCTCCTACAATTGCGACCATTACGATGTTTACCGGGCTTTGGACTACTTTGATGAATTCAGGGAGGATCTTCTGGTGCATCTGCACGAGCAGGTTCGCATCCACTATGAACGCCAAGCAAATGTGGTTTTTTACGATGTAACCAACTTTTACTTTGAGATAGACCAAGAGGATGCATTTCGGCGCAAAGGTATGTGCAAGCGTAATACTCGTAAGCCTTTGGTTCAAATGGGATTACTGCTCGATGAGGACGCTATTCCGATTACCTACCGCCTATTTGAAGGCAATACACACGATAGCCAGACATTGATGCCTATTCTTCAAGAAACGAGACAATCTTATGGTCTCGGAAGGATCATTACGGTGGCTGACAAAGGGCTTAATAGCGGGGACAACGTGGCCTTTCTGATGGCAAAAGGAGATGGATTCATTTTCTCACAAAAAATAAGGGGCGCTGACAAGGAACTGCAGAACTATGTCTTCGATGAAACCGGCTATAAAGATGTCAAAGGGGTAGTCAAGCAGGTTGATGCATGGATGGAGAAAGATGACAACGCCAATACCCCGGCATTCTTCATGAAGTCACGGCCGTACCCCCAGAAGTTTTGGGTGACACATGATGATGATAGAAAACGCCAAATCCCACTCGATATCAGGCAAATTGTCTGTTACAACGAGCTTTACGCCCGACGTCAAAAACATAAAAGGGCGGCAGTTTTGGAAAAGTCCCAAAAAATCGTCGATAATCCCAGGGGTTACAATAAAAATGAGGCCAAGGGAGCCTTGCGTTACGTCAAAGACATTACTTACGATCCGGATACCGGCGAATGCTTGAATGCAAAAAAGAAACCGTACCTGAATGTGGAAAAGATCGCTGAAGACGAAAAGTACGACGGTTACTATGTTATCATTACCAGCGAGAGCAACATGTCCCCCTTGGAAGTGGTGAAGGCCTACCATGGACTTTGGGAAATAGAGCATAGCTTTAGGATCACCAAAACGGACCTTCGGACCCGTCCGGTTGAAGTATCCTTAAAGCACCGCATAAGCGCGCATTTTCTCACTTGCTTTATTGCTTTACTGATTTTGAGATTGTTATGCAAACTCTTAGGCGAAGATCACGCTCCTGAGCAAATCATTAAATCGCTCAAGAAATATCAAGCATGCCACATCAACGATAACGTTTACCGTGTGGCTTATTACGATCAAATCATCGAGGATCTTGGGGGTGCCCTTAACCTCACCTTAAACCGCAGATTCCTGACTGTAGGTGGCCTTAGGCAACTCATCGGGGACTCAAAAAAAGAATTGTAGAATACACAACACATTTAGGAAATAAGAAAACCTCTGTAACTCCCAAGCCAAGGGCGTCCCAGAGGTTTTTTCTTGTTTTAACTGTAAAAGTCGAGATTATAGTATAACATATTTAGAGCAGAAACAACGGATCAATATCTATTGCAACCCTTACCTCGTCTGAAACGGCCGGCAGATCCCGCAGAAGATCGCTCAGCGGCTCCTCGCTCTTTAAAATGAGCTGCCAGCGGTGGCGCCCCTTAATTTTGCTGATGGGGGCGGGCGCGGGGCCCAAAATGGCACTGCGGCTGAAACCGCGGCCCAGCAGATAACGCTCAATTGCTTGGGCCGCCTCCTTTGTCTCCGCCTCAGGCCCGCTGCATAAGACCCTGGCCAAGTTAAAGAAGGGCGGATAGGAAAGGGCCCGGCGAAAGCTGATCTCCTGCCTGTAAAAACTCAAATAATCGTGGCGCCGCGCACACTGCACCGAAAAGTGATCGGGCTCATAAGCCTGAATGATCACCTGCCCCGGCCGATCGCCCCTGCCGCTGCGGCCCGCAACCTGGGTTAAAAGTTGGAAGGTGCGCTCGGAAGCCCTGAGATCAGGGAAGTTCAAACCCAAATCGGCGCTGAGCACGCCCACTAACGTCACGTTGGGAAAATCAAGGCCTTTAGCCACCATTTGCGTGCCAATGAGAACCTGGGCCCGGCCCGAGGCGAATTCCTGTAAAATACGCTGATGGGCCCCCTTGCGGCGAGTGGTATCGCTGTCTAAACGCACCGCAGCCAAAGCGGGAAATTCAGCGGCCAAAACTGCCTGTACCTGCTCAGTGCCTACCCCAAACTGCCTTAAGTAGCGCGAAGCGCACCGCGGGCAGCCCGCGGGCAGCGGTTCTTTATGCAGGCAATAATGGCAGTGCAGGCGGCCGTCGCTTTTATGCAGCGTTAAGGAAACATGGCAGTTGGGGCACTGCATCACATGCCCGCATTCCCGGCATAAAACAAAATTGGAATAGCCCCGCCGGTTTAAAAGGATAATGGCCTGCCCGGCGGTACCCTCCAAGGCGGCCAACTCTTGGCGCAGGGCGCGGCTGAACATGGAGCGGTTGCCCGCCTCAAATTCGCGGCGCATATCAACAACTTCAACCTGCGGCAGGGGCCGTTCTTCCACCCGTTTGGTCAGCCGCACCAATTCGTAGCCGCCCTGCAGCGCCAGGTGGTAGCTCTCCAGCGAGGGGGTGGCGCTGCCTAAAATAACCAAGCCCCCCTCCAGCTCACAGCGTTTGATGGCCACATCCCGCGTTTGATAGCGAATAGACCCCTCTTCCTGCTTGTAGGTACCTTCATGCTCCTCGTCCACAACGATCAGCCCTAAATTGGGCACGGGGGCAAAAACCGCTGAGCGGGCGCCAATTACAACCGAGGCCTCGCCTCGGTGGATCTTCCACCATTGATCAAAACGCTCGCCCAAGGATAGGGCACTGTGCAGCACTGATATGCTGCGGCCGAACCGGGCGCCAAACCGGCTTAGCATCTGCGGGGTCAAGGCAATTTCGGGCACTAAAACCAGGGCCTGCCGGCCTTGGGCAATCACTTCGGCGATGATCTGCAGATAGATCTCTGTTTTGCCGCTGCCCGTGACTCCATGAATCAAGACAGGCCGCCTTGGGCCCGCCAGTTCCCGGCGGATGCAGCGCAGAGCCTGATCTTGCTCGTCCGTCAAAATCAAGGGGGGATCGCTCACGGGCTCCCAGTGCACCTCACGTTCGAGGGCGGCTGCCTGAATTTCAATCACCCCCTGCTCAGCCAAGGAATCCAGGCTGCCGTAACCGGCTCGGGCCAGCTTAACCAATTCCGCGGCCAAGATCCGCGGGCGCAAACGCAGAATATCCAGAATACGCCTTTGGGCAGTGGCATTGGCCCTCAGCTTTGCTTCGGGCCGCCGCAGAACAACCATCTGCTGCCGCTTGACCCCTACCCGTTCTTGGCCGTAGCGGTAGCCGGGGGGCAGCATCAACTGCAGCGCTTCGGAAAGAAGGCCCACATAGCGGCCGCGCAGCCAATGGGCCAGTTCCATTTGGGCAGGGGAAATGAGCGGTTCTTCATCCAAGAGGCGTTCAATATCGCGCAGCCTGTCCGCACCAATCTCCAGTTTTTCGCTCAGTTCCACCACATAGCCTTCCACCCGGCGCGGCCCAAAGGGCACGAGCACGCGGTGGCCAATTTTGAGTTTAGCTTTAAGTTTAGCGGGAATTCGGTACTGAAAAACCCGATCAACCGCCTCCGCCCTCACAGCAACAATTACACCGGCATAGAGTGCCTCCTCCGCCATGTGCACACCCCCCCAAAAAAACAACCTGTGGCAACAACCACAGGTCCGGCTGATAGCCCGGCTAACAGCCCTATCTATTATTGCCCGTCTTTGCCCTGTTTCCAGCGGATCTTACCCGCTCCCAATTCTTCCATGGCAATTGTCACCGGCTTGGTAGCACCCGCCTCAATTACGGGCTCATAACCATCGATTAGCTGCCGAGCCCTTAACGATACGGCCATAATCGCGGTGTAGCGGTTAGCCGTTTTTCCCTTTTTCAATCGGAGAACCCTCCCTTCCAGGCATTCTGCAGTTCTTCAAAATTGAGGCGGCCCACTCTGGACCACTCGCTTAAAATGATCTGCCGCAGCTGTTCCGCTGCCCTGCCCAAATCGTCATTGACCACGAAATAATCGTAGTCCGTAATATGTTTGATCTCTTCCAGTGATTTAGCCAGGCGCCGTTTGATCACTTCCTCCGAATCACTGCCCCTGTGCCTGAGGCGGCGGCTCAACTCTTCCCGGGTGGGCGGCAGCAGAAAGACAAATATTGCCTCGGGCATTTTTTTCCTGATCTGCGCGGCCCCCTGAATATCGATATCCATAATGACTGCATTACCGTGTTCAATCTGCTCGTGCACGAAACTTTTAGGTGTACCGTAGCGGTAACCGACAAAAGTCGCCCATTCTAAAAGTTCATCTTTTTCTATCAAGCGATCAAATTCTTCTTCACTGCGGAAAAAATAATTCACCGCGTCCACCTCTCCCGCCCTGGGCGGCCGGGTGGTAACGCTGATAGAATATTTTAAATTGGGGATAGTGGGAAAAACGGCGTTCATGACAGAGTTTTTCCCTGCCCCGCTGGGCCCGGACAAAACTATGAGAAAGCCATTTTTCTGCAAGCCACTATCCCGCGTACTCATTAAAGATCCCTTCATCACTTTGGCAGACGCCCCCTATTTTTCAGTCAGCTCGAGATTATCTTTGTTGGATAGGCGATGAGCCACAGTTTCGGGTTGCACTGCCGATAGAATAATATGGTCGCTATCGGCGATAATAACCGCCCTGGTGCGCCGGCCGTAGGTGGCATCGATCAGCATGCTGCGATCCCTGGCCTCCTGCACCATCCTTTTAATGGGAGCGGACTCAGGGCTGACGATTGCCACGATGCGGTTAGCCGCAACTATGTTTCCAAATCCTATGTTGATTAACCTAATGCTCATTCCATCAGCCCCCTAGTTTTAGCCCAATTTTTCCAGCAGTTCGCTTCTTTGGCGCTTACCAAGCCCTTTGACCCTGCGATTTTCGTTAATGCCGATTTCCTTCATTAGTTTTGCTGAAGTTACCTTGCCTACCTGAGGCAGTGACTCGAGCAGATAAACAACGCGCATTCTGGCAACTACTTCATCATCAGCCGCATCCAGCACATCTTGTAACGTGATTATACCCTTTTTCAACTGCGAACGCAATTCTGCCCTTTTGCTCCGCATCTCTTGCGCCTTTTTTAAAGCCTCCATCTTTTCTTCCCGGGTTAAAACTGGCAGTGACATGGGTTCACCCCCTTCAGCATCGAATTTTCCGTTTCGTTATTCAATGTTCTGCACTTGTTCCCGCATTTTTTCCAGTTCGCTCTTTAGTTCCACAACGCAGCTTGCAATATGTACATCATTGCCCTTGGAACCGATTGTATTAACTTCGCGGTTCATTTCCTGCAGTAAAAAATCAAGCCTGCGCCCAATGGATTCGTCCGCCCGCAAACAATGCTTAAATTGCTGAACATGGCTGCTCAAACGCACTAATTCTTCATCGATGCTGCATTTTTCCGCATAGATCGCCACTTCACCCAGGAAGCGTTCTTCTGTAATGGTTGTCCCTTCTATCAATTCGGCGAGGCGCTCCGCCAGCCTGGCGCGGTAATCTTCAACTACGGCGGGGGCAGTTGCTGCCACCTTTTCCAAAAGGGCCTCGATGCGGCCCACCTTGTCCAATAAATCAGCCTGCAGGCTCTGCCCCTCCCGGCCGCGCATGGCCTCCAAGCAATCCAAAGCCCGGCCCGCCGCCTGTAGGCAGAGCTGATTGAGACTTGTCCAGTCTAACTCCGGTTCGCCCACAAGCAGCACATCGGGCAGGAGCAAGACCTGCGCCAAAGTAACCGGTTCAGCGCTGCCCATAGTGGCGCGCACTACGTCAAGCGCTTGCAGATAACCGGCCAAAAGCCCCGTGTTAACTTCAACAATTCGCTCTTTTTCTCCGAAGTCCTCCACATTGACGCTAACTTCCACCCGCCCCCGGGACAGCCTGCCTTGGATTTCGCCCCGCAGGCCTTCTTCCAGCCGGCCGTACTGCCTGGGCAGGCGAAAGAACAAATCTAAGTAACGATGGTTTACCGACTTTACCTCCACCGACACCTTATAGTGTTCGTTGGCTGCCTCGCCTTGTCCAAATCCGGTCATGCTCTTGATCAAATTTTCCCGCCTCCAAGCTAATACCCATCATTATCCTTTAGTTCGGTATTTGGAAATTAAATCCTGCCTTGAGCTAGACTTTTAAGACAGAAAGGTGCCTGCGCAGCGCCCTTTTTACTAAGCGGGCCACCGTTTCTAAAAAGAGCGGCAGCTGCGCAAAAAGAGCCACGATAATCCAGTCCTCAACTGTTAAGGAGACCGTTTGAAAGATTACTTTCATAAAATCGTGGTAGAGAATGAAAACTTGAGCGGCGGCCGAAATGAACACGGCACCCAACAGATACAGGTTGCCACCGATCCCGGTATCAAATACGGAGTAGCGCTCAGAACGGCACTGGAAAGCAAAAATCAGCTGGGCCATGACCAAGACGGTAAAGGCAAGCGTGCGCGCCCGATCGACCTCTGCGGGGTAACGCCACAAATAAAGGGCGAAGGCGCCCAGGGCGGTCAAGCTGATTGTCACGCCGGAAAAAAGGATGCGGACTAATAGACCGCGGGCGAAAACCCCCTCCCCGGGGTGGCGCGGCGGCTGCAGCAGCAGATCTCCATCCGCATCATCCAAGCCGAGCGCAATCGCGGGCAGCCCGTCCGTGACCAAGTTCATCCACAAAATCTGCATGGGCACCAAGGGCAGGGGCAGGCCTAAAAGAGTGGCCATGAGCATTGTCAAGACTTCCCCAACGTTGCAGCCCAGCAGATAGCGGATGAATTTGCGGATATTTTCATAGATGGCCCGCCCTTCGCGCACCGCGCCGATAATCGTTTCGTAATTGTCATCAACTAAAACCATATCAGAAGCTTCGCGGGTCACGTCCGTACCCTGAATGCCCATGCTGATGCCGATATCCGCTTCTCGCACCGCGGGGGCATCGTTGACCCCGTCACCGGTCATGGCCACGATTTCACCATTTCGCTGCAAGGCCCGCACGATGGAGAGCTTGTGGGCCGGTGCCACCCTGGCAAAAACGGCGGTTTGCTCAATGTGGCGGGACTGTTCTTTAGCGGTCAAAGCCTCCCACTCGCTGCCCGTAAGCACTTGGTGCCTGGTATTGGAAAAAAGGCCGATCCGCCGCGCGATTGCCGCGGCTGTCTGTTTGTGATCGCCCGTAACCATGATGGTACTGATTCCTCCCCGGGCAGCCGCCCTGACCGCTGCGGGCACTTCGGGCCGAGGGGGATCAAGCATGCCCACTAGCCCCGTCAAAATCAGGCCCCTCTCCCACTGTTCAGCGCCGGGTATTTTTTTACCCAGCGGCTTATAGGCTGTTGCCAAAACACGCAAGGCCTGCTCCGCCATGTTTTCCAAAACGGCCTGGGCCTCCCGGCGGCGAGCGTGATTTAGGCTGACCAGGCCGCTTTTTACCCGCATCTGGGTGCAGCGCTGTAAAATAACGTCGGGGGCACCCTTCACCAAACTCAGATATTCGCCGTCGGCCTTAATGATCGCGGACATGCGCTTGCGGTCCGAATCAAAGGGCAGGCTGCCCATTTCGGGGTACACCTTCTTTAAACGGCTTTGATCTAACCCCCCCTGCTCCGCAAAACGCAAAAGGGCCACCTCTGTGGGATCACCGAATATTTCACCCCTGCCGTAACTCTCGGCCCTAGTACACAGGGAGGAAATCAACCCGGTATAATAAAGTCCGTCTTCGCCCCTCTTCACCAGGGGGAGTTTTTGGCCATCGTGCAAGCTGAAGTGGCCTTCACCGGTCCACACTTCCTGCACTTCCATCTGGTTTAGCGTCAAAGTACCCGTTTTATCGGCACAGATTATGGTGGCGCAGCCCAGTGTTTCCACCGCGGGCAGCTGCCTGATGATGGCCCGCCTCTTGCTCATCTTCTGCACACCCACCGAAAGGGCGATGGTGACCACTGCGGGCAGCCCTTCCGGAATGGCGGCCACCGCTAGCGTGACCCCCACCATGAACATCTTATAAATGGGGAAACCCTGCTTGACGCCTGCCGCAAAAACAACAGCCACTATGGCTAAACAGGCCACAACAATGATCTTGCCCAGCTGGTTTAAACGGCGCTGCAGAGGCGTGGCCGTTTCCGGTTTTTCCTGCAGCAGGTGGGCGATTTCCCCAATCTCCGTATCCATTCCGGTTGCGGCCACAACCGCCTTGCCATAGCCGCGGCTGACAAGCGTGCTTTTAAAAACGACGTTTTTTAGATCGCCCAGCGAAGCGCCTGTGCCGCCCCGCCACAGCTCATCTTTTGTCACAGGCAGCGATTCGCCCGTCAAATTTGACTCATCCAGGGCCAAAAGCTGGCTTTCCAAAAGGCGGGCATCTGCCGGCACCCGATCGCCCGGTTCCAAATAGATAATGTCACCCGGCACCACCTCAGCGGCATCGATCAGCGTCTTGTGGCCGTCCCTGAGCACCCGGCTGTGGGGCGCGGTCAGTTTGCGCAGGGCATCGAGCGATCTTTCCGCCCGGTATTCCTGCACAAAGCCCAAGATGGAGTTTAAAAAAACGATGGCCAAGATGGCGGTGGCATCTAAAAATTCTCCTAAAAATAAAGAGACGACCACCGTCCCCAGCAGGACCAGGACCATAAAGTCCTGAAATTGGCCGACAAAAATAAGCCAGGGGGAGGCGGGCGGCGCGGTAATCAAAACATTGGGGCCGCCCCGGGCCAGGCGTTTAGCCGCTTCCCGGCCGGACAGCCCACCCTTGGCATCCGTTTTTAGTTCCGTGATCAATTTATTAAGGGGAGTGAAATGCCACTCTTTAGCCACTATCCGTTCACTTCTTTCCCGGAATCTTTAGTGCAAATGTATTCCGGGCGGGGCGAAAATATTACGTCCTCAAGGCCGCGCGGACTCACTCTCTTTCAATTCTTGCATGCGCTGCCGAGCGTGTTCCGCCTTTTCCGCAAGCCCGGCCGCTTCATAGGAAATGGCCAAATAATAATGGAGCGGCGCATAGCGGGGCGCCTGTAACTGGGCCTGCTCCAATGTGGCAATCGCCTCTTCATATTCGCCCAATTGGTAGAGGGCTTTGCCGAGCGCAAAACGGGCCTCGAAACAGTCGCCCGACTCTTCCAGCGCCCTGCGGTAGGATTCTTCCGCTTCAATAAATTCTTCCCGTTCGTAGGCAATGTGGCCCAAACCTAGGTAGGCTTGGGCAAAGGCCTGTCCGTCTTCGTTAGGGGAAATCGCCTTCTCATAATGGGCCGCGGCCTCACCGGTGCGCCCCATTTCTGCGTACATATCGCCGATCAGCGAGTTGACCCAGATTTCCTCCGGATGCTCGCTGGCAAACTCCAATAAGTAGCCAAGCGCCGTACCGGGCCGATCTAGGTACTGATAAATTAAGCCCAGCATTAAGTTTGCCTCCGCGGCCGATTTTTCCTCCTTGGCTGCCCGGCCGAATTCGGAAATGGCCAAGCCGATGGGGTTCACGTTGGGAAAACTTTCCTCCACCCGCACCGAATGATAAAAGAGGGCTTCGTATCCGTTGTACAGCATTCCGGCAACGCTGTCCGCCTGAACCAAAACCGCCCCCAGCATCAGGATAATTACTACTGCTGCAATCTTTTTCCATTGTTTCATTCTGCCACAACTCCTTAGGGGAATAAACCATTCCTAAAAAGACAGCGCAACGCGCACTGACTAATATTCTCCATTTAGCGCCGTTTACCTTCCCGTGACTGTTGAGGCCAATCATTGCCAGTGATATAATAGCAACCGAGGAGTGGTAATATGCCCTTGGATGGCCTAACTTTGCAAGTATTGATCACAGAACTGAACGAACGCTTAAAAAACGGGCGCGTTTTAAAGATTTATCAACCCGCGCCACACACAATAACGCTCCAACTGCGGCTGCCCGGGGAGACACAGATCCTGCTCATTTCGGCCGATGCGGATTTTCCCCGGCTGCACACCGTAAACAAACAGCCCGATAACCCCCTAAACCCGCCCGCTTTCTGCATGCTGCTGCGCAAATATTTGGAACCCAGCAGGCTGATCGGCCTAACGCAGCAGGGTGCGGATCGCATTGTCCATTTGCACTTGGAGGGCGTTGATCCGGCGGGAGAGCTCGTTGAGTACCGCTTGGTTTTTGAACTTCTAGGCCGTCACAGCAACTTGTACTTAGTGGATCAAGAAGGTACTATTCTCGATGCCATCAAGCGCTTCCCGGAAGCGGGCATCGGGCCCGGCAGTGCCTACCGCGCCCCCTCCGATCAGGGCAAACTGGAACCGGGGGCGATCGATAAAACAGCTTTTTTAACCGGTATCCGCCTCGAGCCCGCCGGAAATAAAGTGTGGCGCTGGCTGCAGAATACACTGCAGGGTTTCAGCAAAACTGCCGCGCAAGAAGTGCTGCGCCGGGCGGGTTTTGCCGAAACGGTTGAACGCCGCGAGCTCAGCGAAAAAGATTGGGAGACTCTTTATACTTCCCTGCAAAGCCTAATGGCGGAATTGGCCCAGGGCGGCTCACCTGCTTATTACCCGCTGGAAGATGATTTCGCCGCTTACCGGCTTACCGGTAAAGAGGCCGTAAACCATGCCGATACCGATCGGCTCCTGCGGGAGGTACTGGGCCAAAAAAGCGCCACACAGCACACCAACTTGCTTGCTAACTCGCTGAAGAGGCGGGTGAACACCCATTACAAGCGTGTTTTAAAAAAGGAAGAGATTCAAAAAACTGCCCTTTTAGAGGCGGAGCAGGCTGAGCAGTGGCGCCTGCGCGGTGAGCTATTAACTGCCAATTTCCATCTGCTCCAACCCGGTTTGCAAGAAATTGAAGTTGTAGATTATACCCGGGCCGAACAGCCCCTTCTGAAAATCGAGTTAGACCCGCTGCTGGGGCCCGCGGCCAATGTGCAGCGCATTTTTAAGCGCTATCAAAAAGCCAAGGCCAGCCAAAAACATACCGCGCGGCACTTAAGAAGAACGCGCTTGGAACGAAAGTATTTAGAGGATGTTCTTGTGCAGATCGAAATGGCCGATGCTAAGGACATCTTACAGGAAATAGAGCTGGAATTGGCGGCGGAAGGCTATCTAAAACAAAAGGCCCAAAACCGGCGCAGAGAGAAAGAAAAAGCGCAGGAACCGGCACGCTATCTATCGCAAGATGGGCTCACTATTTTAGTGGGGCGCAACAACAGGCAAAACGATCTCCTTACTTTCAAGCTCAGCTCGCCCCGGCATTTGTGGCTCCATGCCCGCCAGCTGCCGGGCAGCCATGTGATCGTACTGGCGGAGGGCAGCATTCCCCCGGAAACCCTGCAGCAGGCCGCCTGCCTGGCCGCTTATTTTTCCCGGGGGCGCAATTCAAGCAGCGTCCCGGTGGATTATACCGAGCGGCGCCATGTGCGCAAACCGCGAGGCGCCAAACCGGGCTTTGTCCGCTACGAGCAGGCACAAACAATCTTTGTCAATCCCAACGAGTGCCAACTGCCCCCACAAGTATAAACAACAAGAAGCAGGCGAGTCCGCCTTGCGGCCATCTGCACCTGCCCCTTGTCTCGCTGAAAATAAAGGTTACCTAAGCATTTAGGTAATCTTTATTTTCTTGTGAAGTAAAGTTCTAGCTGCCGGCGAATATTCCTCTTTTAATTGAAGAATATTTCGTTTTTCCCATGTTTACAACTCTTTATCGTTCTTGGCCCACTTAGCATAAGCCTCTGCCTTTCGGTCATACTAATAGAACAAAGACTTTAGGGCAAGGGGGATTCATTATGACGAGCGACAAACAAACCGCGGCCGCCGAAAAGACGCCCGCACGCATTTGGACGGAAGAAGAAAAGGATGTTGTCTGGGAACAGACCTGCCGGGCAAAGGAAAACAGCCAACCCCTGACCGGGGCATTTCGTAAAGCGGCCAAGATCCTGCCGCACCGTTCCGAAGCGGCCATTGGCATGCTTTACTATAATGTACTGCGCAAAGAGAGGGAAGAACCGGAAGCAAAGCCCGCCGCCCAGCCGGAGTTTAAGGTGGATAAACGCCTGCTGGAAGCATTCCAGGGCCTGCCCGAGTATATGCACGAACTGCATAAAAAGATGAAGAGGTTCGAAGAGCGCCTGCAAAATCCCGATCCGGCCGCAATACTTACCGCCCTAGCAAGCCTGGCCGCACGGGACGGGGAACAAGAAGCCTATAAACTGGAGCTGCAAACACTGCAGGAAGAGAATAAAGCCCTGCGCGAGGAGAATGATCAACTGCAGCAGGATTTAGAGAAGTTGAAGCAGTCCTATGATGATGCCCTGGGCATTTACGATATGTTTACCAACATGGCCAGCATTTCGCAGATTATGAGCCTTGGTGATTTTAAACAGCAGATGAAAACAACACTGGACAAATGGGGCAATGTTTTAGAGATCACCTTTGACCGCCAACTCTAAAGATGCCGGAATACAAAAAGAGATCGGCGCCGTTTGGCCGATCTCTTTGTACGTTTGGGGAGATGCTACTTTATGAACACAAAGTAGACTGCGAAAATTAAAGCCAAAACGTTAATTATCCAGTTCGATTTGTTTTTGCTCTTCACCACGTTATTGATGACAGCCCAAGAGATGAAGCCCAGCCCAATGCCGTTGGCAATGCTGTAAGTAAAGGGCATGGCCGCAATGGTCAAAAACGCCGGGAATGCCTGGGTGAAATCGCCCCATTCAATCTTTAAGACGTTCTGCATCATCAAAACACCCACCACAATCAAGGCGGGAGCGGTTGCCGCTCCGGGGACAAGGGCCACTAAGGGCGAGAAGAAGAGGGCAACTACAAATAAAAGCGAAACTACTATGCCCGTTAAGCCGGTGCGCCCACCCGCAGCAACGCCCGCAGTGCTTTCCACATAGGTAGTTGTGGTACTCGTACCAAACAAAGCGCCCGCCACAGTGGCGATGGCATCAGCCATAAACGCGCTGCCCGAACGGGGCAGATTGCCCTTTTCATCCAGATAGCCCGATTGGGTGGAAACACCCACAAGGGTACCCGCGGTATCAAACAGATCCACCATAAACAAAGACAGCATCAAACCGATGGAGCCCGCGGTAAAGGCTTGGGAAAAATCAAGTTTAAAGGCGGTGCTGGTAAAGCTCTCCCAGGCCGGGATAGCCACGATTCCGGTATATTGGCCCGAAACGCCGATAGCCGGGATCATTCCGAATAAGGTGGCGGCAATAATGCTCCACAACAGCGCTCCCTTGACTTTTAAGGCATATAAGATTGCCGCGATGAGCAAACCGAACAAAGCGGTGATCGCCACGGGCGAAGAAAGATCGCCTAAAGCTACAAAAGTTGCGGGATCGGAGACAACGATTTCCGCGTTGGAAAAGCCGATTAGGGCAATAAACATACCGATTCCGGCACTGATTGCCGCTTTCAGCGACATGGGGATGCTGTCAATCAGCAAACTGCGAAACTTGCTGGCGCTGAGGATGATAAAGAGCACACCTTCGATAAACACCAGGGCTAAGGCCCCCTCCCAGCCCACAACGGAAGCAACGGAAAAAGCAAAGAAAGCATTCAGGCCCATACCCGGGGCTAAAGCGAAGGGATAGTTGGACATTAAGGCCATGGCGGCCGTTCCCACGATACTGGCTAAAATGGTGGCAATAAACACACCCTCTTTGGGCATACCCGCAATGGACAGCAGATCGGGGTTTACAAAAATAATGTAAACCATGGTCAAAAAGGTGGTGATTCCGGCCACTATTTCTGTGCGGACATCTGTCTTGTTCTCCCTCAACTTAAACTGGCGATCCAGCCAGCTGCGCTCGCTTGGCGCGGCGTGCTTCGATTTAGTACTCATTCACCCAGACCCTCCTAAAGGCAATAGTTTATTTGTCAGACACGGTAATCCTTCGCCAATAGGCGGTAGATTCCTGCTGCCAAGACCAAAATGATTCGCTTTTTTGCCCCTTTCTTTACTGGCCCACAACCTCTTCAAAATCATCTTTGTACTGTAAGAGGAAGAGATTGTAATAAAGGCCCTTCTGTGCCAGCAGTTCTTGGTGAGTACCCATTTCCCTGATTTTGCCCCGGTGCAGGACAATAATGTTATCCGCATTTTGTATCGTGCTCAAGCGATGGGCCACCACCAAACTGGTGCGGTTAGCCAACAGCCTGGGCAGGGCATCTTGGATCAGTGCTTCCGTTTCAGTATCGATGCTGGCTGTGGCCTCATCCAAAATGAGGACCGCGGGATCGTAAGCCAAGGCCCTGGCGAAGGCCACCAGCTGCCTTTGGCCCGCGGAGAGCGTCGCACCTCTTTCCATGACGGGCTCCTCGTACTGCTGCGGCAAATTCTCAATGAACTTGTTAGCATTGACATGCTTGGCCACACTCTCCATGCGGGCAAAATCAATTGCCTCATTATTCAGGCGAATGTTCTCCCCGATCGTGCCTGAGAACATAAATACATCCTGCATCACCAGGCCCACATTGCGGCGCAGTTCTGTTTTGCTCAGCTGTTTAATATCTTTGCCATCGATGAGAATCTGGCCTTTTTGAATATCGTAAAAGCGGGAGAGCAGGTTCATGATCGTGGTCTTGCCGGCGCCGGTGGCGCCCACAAAGGCGGTTGTTTGACCCGGTTCAACCGTAAAGGAAACATCGCGCAGCACCCACTCTTCGCCCACATAAGCAAACCAAACGTTTTTAAATTCGATGCGCCCTTCCACTTGGCCTAAATCAAGCGGTTGGCCCACTTCTTCAATGGCCGGTTTTTCATCGAGGATTAAGAAAATTCTCTCCGCCGAGGCCATCGAGGCCTGCATAATGTTGTACTTCTCGGTCAGGGCATTGATCGGCCGGAAAAACTGTTCCAAATAGCTGATAAAGGCATAAAGCACGCCAAATTCCACCGCACCCTGGAGCAGCCGACCGCCGCCGAACCAGATCAAAATGGCCATGGCCAGCGAATAAACGAGTTCCATGGCGGGCCGGAAAACGGCATAGACATGCAGTTCGCGCATGCTCGCTTCATAGTGGTCCGTGTTTACGCCATCGAATTCGGTAAATTTACGCTTCTCCTGCCTGAAGATCTGCACCAAGCGCATACCGGAAATGTTTTCGGCGAAATTGGCGTTGATTCTGGCCAAGCGCACCCTCGTTTCGCGGTAAGCCTGCCTGGCCTTAATCCTGAAAATCGCGGTTAAAAGCACAATCAAAGGCAGCGTGGCCAAGGAAACCCAAGCTAAGGTAACGTTGAGCCGAAACATGACGATAATGATGCCCACCACCATGAAAACGTCCCGAAAGAGGTTGATCAAAACGGAGGTGTACATCTCCTGCAGGTTTTCGGTATCATTCGTCACCCGAGTCACCAAGCGCCCCACCGGGTTGCCGTCAAAAAAGGCCAGGGCCAAACTCTGCATATGGGTGTATAATTCTTGGCGAATATCGTAAATGATGCGCTGGCCCGTTAGGGACAAAAGATAAACTTGCGCATAGTTGAGCACAAAACCAATGGACAGAATGATAAACAATAAGCCGCCCAGGCGGATAATCTTCTCCGTATCCCAGGCGCGCAGCTCCCGTACTTCTTCCGATGACAGCACAAACCCGCCGTGATCTTCAGTGCTGCGCAAAATATGCTGCCCGTTTTCCTTGCTCAACTTAAAACGGGCCCCGCCTTCCCCCGCGTCCAAACGGTCCGCACGCAAAAGGCGCAGGCCCTGAATTGTAACAATGGAAGGGTGTTCGAAAGTGTCATCAACTACCACATAGGGCTTGTTAGCGCCCATAATATGATCGTCAATCGCTATTTTTACTAAATAAGGCCGTGCTAAATCGGTCACGCTGATTACTAAAAGTAAGATAATGGTCAGCCCGATGATGGCCCAATATGGTTTGGCATAACGCAAAAGGCGGCGCATGAGCCGCGCATCATAGGCTTTACCCAGAGTTTGTTCTTCGTGAAACTGTTCCATTTTCTCTCACCTGCCCTTAGCCTACACTCTGGATTTGTTTTTCCAACAGCTGCTTTTCGTGCAGTTCTTTGTACAGTCCCGTTTCCGCAGCAAGTTCTTCGTGGGTACCCCTTTGGGTAATTTGGCCCTCTTCTAACACGAAGATCTGATCCGCGCCCTGCAAAGTGGAGATGCGGTGCGAAACGATTATTACGGTGCGGCCCGGGAAGAATTCCTGCAGATTTTGTAAAATTGCTTCCTCAGTTTCAGTGTCCACCGCGGAGAGGCTGTCATCCATAATTAAAATCCGCGGTTCTTTAATAAGCGCCCTGGCAATGGCGATTCGCTGTTTTTGGCCGCCCGAAAGCGTCACGCCGCGCTCGCCCACCATGGTGTCAAAGCGGCGGGGAAACTCAATAATGTTGTCATAGACCTGGGCGATCTTAGCGAACTTCTCAATGTCTTCCAAACCCTTACCGGTCGCGGCAAAATCGATGTTTTCCGCCACGGTGGAAGAGAAAAGGACATTATCTTGAGGTACATAACCGATGTTTTCCCGCAGCACCTGCAGCGGTATGAGATTGATGTTCACCCCATCGAATTTGATCATGCCCGGTTGGGCGTCATAAAGCCGCAGCAGCAAATTGAGCAGCGTTGTTTTGCCCGAACCGGTACGGCCCAGAATGCCCA
This sequence comes from uncultured Clostridiaceae bacterium, assembly GCA_964626065.1. GTDB lineage: Bacteria > Bacillota > Limnochordia > Darwinibacteriales > Darwinibacteriaceae > UBA3910. The sequence continues at coordinate 42,227 of CAZVDE010000012.1, forward strand.
CGACTTGGCCCGCTTTGATTTCGGCATTGATGCCGCTTAAGACAGGCTGCGTTGAACCCGGGTAGGTAAAGGTTAAATCATGCAGACAAATGCCGCCCTCCAGGCGTTCCACCGTGCTGTGGGCAGGCTCTGTGATTGCGCTGCGCTGGTTGAAAATGTAGTTCAAACGATCCATGGAGGCCTTGCCCCGCTGAATCATGTTCATAACCCAGCCGATGGCCATGACGGGCCAGGTGAGCATACCCAGGTAGCTGTTGAAGGTGATAAAATCGCCCACCGTAATGGAGCCGTCTAAAACAAGGACTCCGCCGTAACCTAAAACGACGATGAAACTCAGCGAAGCCAAAAAGCCGATCAGGGGGTGAAAAAGGCCCCAGATGCGGACTAAGTGCATGTTTTTTTGCACATTGAGTTCATTCACTTCATGGAAGCGTTCTGCCTCTTTCTCTTCCCGGGCAAAGCCCTTGAGAACCCGAATTCCGGCAAAGTTTTCCTGGGCCCGATCCGTTAAAAGGGCGAATGCTTCCTGCACACCCCGAAAGCGCCGATGAATCACGCGCCCGAAGCCTATGCCGATCGCTACCATCAAAGGCAGGGGCAAAAGTGCGATTAAAGTGAGGCGCACACTGATCGTGCGGATCATCATAAAAATAATGATCGTGGTCATGAAGATGGCGTCCACCGAGTTGACAATGCCCGGGCCCAATGCCATGCGCACCGCCCGGATGTCATTGGTGGCATGGGCCATCAAATCACCCGTTTTGTTGCGATTGAAAAACTCAGTATCCAAACCCTGTAGGTGGCCGAAGAGCATATTGCGCAGAGTGTATTCCATTTTGCGCGAAGTACCCATTATATGGATTCGCCACAGGTAGCGAAAGGCCGCGACCACAATAGAAAGGCCGATCATGGCGCCGATGAAGATGATAAGATCCCGGCGAGTGAACTCGCCGGTGGCGATTAGATCGGTAAAACGGCCCATCAGCTTTGGTATTACCAGCTGGGCAGAATTAGTCACTAACAGGGCTAAAATGCCGATAATATAATAGCGTTTGTGTTCTTTGAGGAATTCTTTCAGGCGTAAAAAACTTCTAATGGCACTCACTCCCTCACTGCTAGATCTAGTATGGACTTTTCGGGGGCAACAATCAAGGGCCCTGCCGAAACTACTTTAGTTGAACGGGCCGCTGCAAGCGGGCAGACTCATAAGCCGCCAAGGCCACCTGCAGCGATTTAAGGCCATCATCTCCCGTCACGCTGGGCGGGCGATCTTCTTTGATCATCTCAATAAAGTCCGCAATCAGCCCCGCATCCATATTCTCCGTGAACGATTTTTCACTGATGCGGTTTTCCCGGTCGTTGTAGACGAGGAAGTTCTGTGCGAAGGCGTCAAGATGGATAATTCCTGCAGTGCCCATTATTTTTAAAGTCACGTTGCCCCAAGTGGGATAGGTAGCCGGCCTGGACCAACTGGGATCTTGGGTAACGAAGATGCCCCCCTCCAGCTCTAGGCTGAGCAGGCCGCAGTCATCAATATCCTCATCGTAGAGCAGGCTGTCAACTTCCGCATAGACCGAGACAAACTCTTTTTGGAAAATCCAGCGGATTAAATCAATGACATGCACGGTATGATCTAAAACGGCACCGCCTCCGGAAAGTTCAGGTTCCACAAACCAACCCCCGGGCAGGCGGCCGTGGTTCGTGCCGCGAATTGCCAATACCTCGCCAACCGCGCCCCGCTCCACCATCTCTTTGACCCGGAGCACGGGTGTATTGTAGCGCACGGGGTAGGCGATCATCAGTTTCACCTGCGCCCGTTCACAGGCGGCGATCATGGCCCGGGCATCTTCCAGTGTGGTGGCAATGGGTTTTTCGCACAAGACATGCACGCCATGCTGCGCGGCCAATTCCGTGAATTTGCGGTGCAGGCTGTTTTCGGAGCAGACGATAGCCGCATCAACTTGGCCAAGCAGCTCTTCCGCTCGGGCGAAGTAAGCGGTGCCCATCTGCTCCGCGCCCTTTTCGCCCCGTTTACGGTCCGGATCATAAACACCGACCAATTCCACATCGTCCCTTTTATGCAGAGCCCGCCCGTAACTTGCCGCATGCATGTGGGCCAGGCTTAAGAATCCTACTTTGATCACTTAAATCCCCCCTATTGTCACCGGTTGACCCGTTTGGGCCGATTCCACAGCGGCCAAAGCCACCCTTAAACTGCCCAAAGCATCCGCCAGGCCCACTAAAGGAGGGCGATCCTCCCTAATGGCCGCGACCATATCTTCCAACTGCAGTAAATAAGGGCTTTTGGCAGAGGGGCTTTCAGGCACGGCAACTGCGGGCTGCTCGCCATTAACACCGCCGCCCTCTTTTAAGATGGGATTTGTCCGGCGGCTGTCATAGCTGAGCAAACCGTCGCTGCCCGCTATTTCCGCGGTTGTATAAAATTCACCGGGAAAATTGTTCCAACAGCCTTCCACATGGGCGATCAAGCCGCTTTTAAATCTTAAGATCAGCATGGCCCATTCCAAATGGGCGGTTGTGCGCCCATAGGTGCTTTTAGCATAGACCCGCTCCACATCGCCGAACAGCCAGCGCAAATAGTCCACATCATGAATGGCTAGATCTAAAATGACGCCGCCACTCAGATCAAAGTCCGCGAACCAGTCATGCCAGCCGCTGGGAAATTGGGCGCCGCCCCGGAAGGTGCGGGCAACTGCACCCCGGCCTATTTCTCCCGCTAAAACGCTGTCACGCATGGCCCTATAGGCAGGAAAGAAACGAACCACATGGCCTACGCCGATCTTTTTCCCGCAGCCTTCAGCTAATCTAAGCATTTCTTCGCCCTCAGCCGCGCTGCGAGCCAGAGGTTTCTCGCAAAAAATGTGCTTATCAGCGGCGAGAGCCGCTTTAAAGACCGCTTCATGCAGATAAGTAGGCACGCAAATGTCTATCAAATCTACGCTGTGCAGCGCTAAAACGTCTTCGATGCCGCTGACCGCATCCAGGCCGTAATCCCGCTTCGCCTTGGCCCTGCGGTCTAAGTCCGGATCAGCCACAACTGCCAATTCCACGCCCGGAATCTGCTGCCAAGCCTGGCCGTGCACCTGGCCCATTGTGCCGTAGCCTATAACTGCTACTCGGATCAAAAAAATCACCTCGCCTTTGCAATAATCCCTCTTATAATTCGGTAAATATTATTAAAACCCTGCCATCTCCGTTAATCGGTTAAATTATCCGCCCAAGGCTTGGCCACTTTTTCCCCGTATTGATCAAATATTCCCCCAAGGGCAAGGCAACCCCGCCCTTTCTTTACCTGCGCCCCTTTGTCACCCTTTCTTCCACCAAAGCGACACCGTAGTACAAAACAACGGAGACAACGGAAAGGAGAATAACACTGCCCATGACTAAGGACATGTTAAAGACCTGGCCGCCGTAGATGATCAGATAGCCTAAGCCCGCCTTGGAGGCTAAAAACTCGCCCACGATGGTACCCACCAAGGATAAACCCACATTGACTTTCAGAGCGGCGATCATGGTGGGCACACTGGCCGGGATAATCACTTTACGCAAAACCTGGCCTTTTGTGGCGCCCAGGGTCTCAACCAGTTTCACCTGATTGGGATCAACCTCTTGAAAACCGCTGTGCATCATCATCACCGCCACAATAATGGAAACGGAAACGGCCATGGCCACCACTGCCGTAATCGTTGTACCCAGCCAAACCACGAAGATTGGGCCGAGGGCAACTTTGGGGATACTGTTTAGGACCACAATGTAAGGATCCATGACCCTACTTAAGAAGGAGGACCACCACAAAAGAACGGCTAAAATAATGCCACCGATCGTGCCTGCCGTAAAGCCGATCACCGTTTCTCCCACAGTCCAACCCAAATGGCGCCATAATTCACCCTGGCCCGCCAAACGCACAATGGCGGCCCACACCTTAGTTGGTTGGGAGAAGATGAAGGCGTTAATCCAGCCCTGGCGCGCGGCCAACTCCCAAAGGAGAAAGAGGCCAATCAAAAGCAAAAACTGAGTGCCCCTAATGCAGATTTGGCGCAGCTTCAATTTTTTTAAGTATTGGCTGTGTTCGGGCGAATAATTATTGTTGGCCATCGATGTTCATCTCCTTCCAAATGGCGGTGAAGTATTCGCGAAATGAGGGATGTTCTCTGGTCTGCAGCGGGCTAAGCCCCAAGCCGGGCAGTTCAATGGGGTGAATGCTGCGCACAGTGCCCGGCCTGGGCGTTAAGACCACAACTCGATTGGACATGCTTACCGCTTCCGGAATGTCGTGGGTAACCATGACTACCGTTTTTTTCCGTTCCCGCAAAATACGGGCCACTTCTTCGCCCACCGCTAGGCGGTTTTGATAATCTAAGGCCGAAAAGGGTTCATCTAAAAGCAAGACATCGGGTTTAGTTGCCAGCGTGCGGATTAGGGCCACGCGCTGGCGCATGCCTCCGCTTAGTTGGGGCGGGTAGTAGTGTTCGAAGCCGCCCAGGCCGTAGGCCTTCAGCATGGTGCGCACTTCTGCCACCGCTTGTGCCGTTTTTGACTTTTGAATTTCCAAACCAAGGAGGGCGTTATCCAAGATGGTGCGCCATTCAAAGAGATAATCTTGCTGCAGCATGTAGCCCACCCTTTTGCTGGTGCCGCTGATAGGTACACCTTCGATGAGCACCTCGCCCTTGGTGGGCCGCAAAAGGCCGCTCACTAAAGAAAGCAGTGTGCTTTTGCCGCAGCCGCTCTGGCCGACGATGCTGACGAACTCTTCTTTGGCGATCTCTAAATTTACGTCGTGTAGCGCTTCCACTTCGCCGTTTAGAGTATGGTAGTTGAGGCTGACATTTTTGAACTCCAAATGGGACATAGCCCTCCTCCTTTCCAAAATTCTTTTATTTAAATTCGTCCAAAACTTTTTGCGCGGTCTCCGTATCCATTAAGACTGAAAAGGGAACGTAGTCTGCCAGTTCACCCGCTTCGATCATGATTTCCTGCAGGTGCAAAAAGTGTTCTTCGGACGGTACCGGGTTGGGCGGCCAGGCATCGATCGATTGATAGAGGCTCATGCTTTTGGCGAGAATGTCAAGATCGATGAGGGGAAAGAAGGGTGCAATTACTTCCGCGACTTCCCGGGGGCTGTGGCTGTAGACCCAGAGTTGGCCTTTATGGAGCGCCCTAGTGAAGCGCAGATACGGATCGGGGTTTTTCTCCAGTTCGCTCTTGCGGGCGTGGTAAACGGTATAGGTTAAAGGCCCGGCCTCCGCACCGATGGAGGCCACGATTTTACCCCTGCCCCGGGCCTCAATTTCACTGAGGGCCGGTTCAAACTGGGCGATGTAATCACCCAGGCCCGCTTCAAAGGCGCCGACTGCCGCCTCAAAAGCAAGGCTCGTAATAATCTCCACATCAACAAAGGGTTCAATGCCGTGCTGCTTTAA